>CAZFZW010000020.1:0-15019 GCA_964523465.1 uncultured Clostridium sp.
CCGCTCCACCTCTCACACACAACCCAAATCACCCCACAAACCCAACGGCTCAGCTATGTAAGGGGAGCTATCAGCAAAGCTGAACGAGGGGTTGACAGCCAGTTGCTCGTCCTTGGCACACTTTTGACGGTTGCTTTCGTGTCGCCTACGCCGACAGCGGACAACCGCAAGGGTTGTCCCTACGCAAAAATTTTTCTCCTTCGTAGGGACAGGGCTCGCCCCTGTCCGCTCCACCTCTCACACACAACCCAAATCACCCCACAAACCCAACGGCTCAGCTATGTAAGGGGAGCTATCAGCAAAGCTGAACGAGGGGTTGACAGCCAGTTGCTCGTCCTTGGCACACTTTTGACGGTTGCTTTCGTGTCGCCTACGCCGACAGCGGACAACCGCAAGGGTTGTCCCTACTGTGGGAAACTAACACAAAAAAACACGACTTGCAGCAACAAGCCGCAAGTCGTATTTTTATCCCACAACAGTGGGTTTAAATGCCGAGCATTGTTTTTATTTCGTCGTAGTTATTTTTGAACTCAACTGCATTTATGCCGACTTTTCTTGCGCCGTCCGCATTTTCCTTTCGGTCGTCAATGAAAAGACATTCGGCAGGGTCAAGGTCGAATTTTTTGAGTATGTGCTCATAAATTCCCCTGTCGGGTTTGATGATATGTACATCACACGAGACAACTATTCCGTCAAAGCGTGACATATCATAAAATTTCGGGAAATAGTCATAAAATCTCGGGCTTGCGTTTGACAGGACAAACACCTTTCTGCCGCTCCTTTTCACAGCCTCGATAAACTCATCCGCTCCGTCTACGGGAGTGAGCAGGTCGCTCCAGCCGAGAGCACAGGCTCGGGCGGCGGCATGATACTGCTCGGGGATGCGTTTGTTTGCATTGGCAATCAGTTCATCATCGTTGAGGTTGCCTCTGTCTCCCTCAAGCCAGTCCTCGCTTTCAAACAGTTCACGGCGAATTATGTCTATCGCCTCGTCGTTGGGGCAGTGCTGACGCAGAGTGCGCTCCACATCGTAATTCAAAAGCACATTGCCCATATCAAAAATCACATTCTTAACCATATTCCCTCCGCAAATTCTCGCTTATTGCTTATTTCGTCATAAAAAGTATACCCATACAGCCGGGGCCGCAGTGACTCGCTATCGTGCAGCCTGCTCTGCCGAAAAGCACCTGCTCAAACGGCAATACGCCGAGCACGGTTTCCTTGAGTTCCTGTTCTTCCTGTTCGTTGCTGCTCGACGAAGTGATAAATATCCTCGACAAATCCACATCGTCCTTGTGGGCATTCAGCTCATCGACGATATACTTTTTCTTGACATCGAGTATCTTTCCACGATATTTCCTGGCGACATCGAGCTTGCCGCCATGCATTTCAATGCAGGGGCGTATGCTCAGTATATTCGCACCGAGTGCCGCAACGGTCGAACAGCGGCCGCCTTTGTTCATATATTCGAGCTTTTCGAGCACAAAGCTCGTGCAGGTTTTTTTGTTGAAATCCGCCGCCGCTTCGGCTATCTCGGCGGCAGTCTTTCCCTCGTCACGCATTTCGCACGCCTTTATCACCTGGAGCGCAATGCCCGAGCTCAAATGCCGTGAGTCTATGACACACACGCCGTCAAGCTCCTGTGCGGCGATGACTGCGTTTTGGCAGGTCGATGATATTTCACTGCTCAGCGAAAAATGAACGACCTCGAGCCCCTCATCCGTAAATTTACTGAAAAATTCCGCATAGTCGCCTATCGGTATTGCCGAGGTAGACGGCAGTTCGCCGGTTTCGTCATAGTGGGCGAATATGTCGGGTGTTGATATATCGACTCCGTCACGGTAAGACTTGCCTCCCAGTGTCACATAGAGCGGCAACACATGGATGTCATACCTGCTGACAAGCTCCTCACTCAAATCGGCAGGGCTGTCTGTCGTAATAACAACTTTTTTATTCATTTTTACGGGTGTCTCCTTTCAGAATCCTCTGAACCAGAATTTTATGTTATTTAATATTCCACGAGCGAACCTCTTTATAAAGAGCTTCGGCACAATTTTCGAGCGGATAATAAAAGTTTTTCATCCTCTCGGCGTATTTTTCCTGCGGCTCAAAATTGTTTTCGGCTGCCTCTTTTACCTTTTCAACCGCATCGCAAGGCTCGAGCACATGCTCGCCGAATGCCTTTTCAAACGGCAGGTCAAGCTCTCTGTAATGATTCATTCCCGCTTTAAACTGTCCGTAATCGGGCACAAAATAGAGCACCGGACGGCACAGATAAGCAAAGTCAAACACGAACGACGAGAAGTCCGTTATGAACATCTTATAGTCCTCGACATCGACTTTCGCTCCCGCCATGGTTATTCGGTCACTCTTTATATCAAACAGGCCCGTTGCACCTGCGATTATCGGGTGGAGCTTGACATCGAGATACATATCGTGCTCCTCGAGGAGATTATGCAGCTCCTCGCTCTCCAAAAACTCGGAAAACTTTTTAAAGTAGTCGGAATTTTTGAGCTTTGAATCTATCAGCTCCCATTTCGATGAATTTATCTCCTGGGTGAGATACTTGCGCCATGACGGGGCAAAAAGTATTCTGTTCTTCGCCTTTTTGCTTTTATCTATTCGGTCGTATCTCGCCATGCCCGTGGGGATGAGATTATCCTCCGGATAGTGGTAATTCTCATGATAATTTTGCATTTCAAACGGGGCGGAGATGACTATCTTATCCGCTCTGCATCGCTCGACCGAGTTTTGCGAGCGCAACGATGCGTGGAGCACACCGTGCTGGAGATATACGGTCTTGAAGTCGAGCAAATCGGCATAGGGCACTTCCCCTGCCGCAGAACCGAACGGCGATACGGGTGTGACACCGTAATATGCAGTGAAGATAACACGGGCGGAAAGATAGAGCAGCTTGTGCTTATCTGAGCCGAACTTCACAAGATTTTTCTGCTCCTCTTTCGTGAACACACTGTCTATGTCATCATATTCACGGCTGTAAACATAATACCGCTCAACGCCGTCTTTGTGCTTAAAGTCGTTTTTGAACTGATAACAGCCGTTGTCCTCATCGACAGTGTGCAGATCGTAGTACAGCTCAACCACATGGTTTTTGCGGTATTCTATCGCCGCATTGCGAAGCTTTTTGACATTGCCCTTGAAGTTTTTGCTCTGTTCACGCTCGCTGCTGTATTTTTCATCGACAGTCACTGCCTGTGAAACAAGCGTTCTGCCGCTGAGAGTAAATTTCACGCCGTTTCTGACATACATACGAACTTTTCTGCTGAAAACCGCAGTCGGTTCGGCGAGCAGATTTGTCGGATACTGTGCCCCTCTTATTTCGACGAAGAACTTAACCTTGTGCACACCCTCTGACGGAAATTCGCAGAAGAACGCCGGGAAATAGACCAGATTCACCGCAGAATCCTGTGCACCGAACACTGAGCGAAAATGCTCAAGCTCGTGCCGTTCGCCGTCTATCTCCGCAACGATTTTATAATCGTCCTCCCCAAGGTGGGTGAACACGGGAGACTTTATGAACGAAAGCAGACGGCATCTGCCGTTCTCGACAAAAATCTTTCTCATCATCAATGAAAACGTCGATGCACAATAGATTCTTCTGCCGTTTGCCTCAACGCTCACCTTGTCCTGCGAAGTGAGCACAGTCGGGCGGCAGTTCGGCTTTCTCGAGAGCCAGTAGTGGATATGATATTCATTGAGCGACGGGTGAAGAATAATCGTGTCGTCGTCGATTCTTTCAAGAAGTCCGTCTATTCTCTTTTGGGCTTTTTCAAACTCCTCAGGCGAATAGTGATAAGGCAGAAGCTTATCTTCCTTGAGCTTCCAACGCAGGTCATTAAATACTATACCCTGAAAATACGGCGGTACACGCTTGCCGAATGAATCGAAGAGCGACTCGTTATACGCCATGGAGGTCTCGAAGATATAGTAGGGAGAAAAGACGGTCGAAACTATACTGTCCGCATTGCTGCGGTTGTAGCAGTATTCGCCCTTGTCACAGTAGCCTATCTTCATCTTCGGGCGCAGAATATCACAGCAGTACTTCTGATCCTCGTGTCTGAAATTCGGGGTCTCATCAAAGAGGATGTTGTCCTCGCCCATATTTTTGACACAGATGTTTATATTGGTCTGAGTGATGAACGCATTTTTCGGGTCATCAAGGTCATATACGCCCGTGTGGGTCAGTGTGCGGTAACGAAAATGATAAATCGGCGGTGCATCCTTGAAATACTGCGTTATACGATATGTCACCATATCGACCTCATCGTAGACTGAGTCGAAGTAATCCGCAACGCTCTTTATCGTCTCGGGTGTCAGCGTGTCATCCGAATCGAGATAGAAGATATACTTGCCCTGTGCCCTTTTAAGGCCGTAGTTTCGGGTCTTTGACAGACCCTCGTTTTCTTTTGAATAAAAGTGTATGTTGCTGTATTTATCGGCCCAACGGCGGCAAATCTCCTCACTTGAGTCACGGCTGCCGTCGTTTATGAGTTGAATTTCCATATTCTCAAACGGCTCGGTCTGCTCCATGAGGGAATTTATACATCCGTCGAGATATTTTTCAACATTGTATACCGGTATCAGCACTGTTGCCCTGAACGGGTAATCAGACATTGAGTTCACCCCCGGCGAGCTTTCTGCAAATCTTACAGCCTATTTTTGCCGCCGCTCCTCCCATACGATAGAGCTTAAAATAGACCCATGCGGCAATGCAGCGTCTGAGCGTGGCGAAGCTGAGCTTGCCGCCGTAAAAATCACGAACTACATCGTCGGCAAGGATAGGCAATGCCACCTCTTTATAAAAAACATTCATGCCCGAGAGGGCAAAATCACTTGCACGGCAGCCTTCTTTTATAAGCCTGAGGTCTGCGCCGAATGCGGCAAGCGCATAAGCACAGTAAAACTCGTTTTTGCAAAACGGCTTCACCGACTCAGAAAAAGCGGCAAAGCAGGTCTCCCTCTCGGCATCGGAAAGTTCGCCGTAGCTCCAAAGCAAAAATCCGAGTGCCGACAATCCTCCGTCGAGTGAAACCGATGTGCAAATATTTTCAAAATTCTCGGCAGAGCCGTTTGCGTTCTCGGCACCGTAGAGCAGCACTTCGTCTATTGCCAAAAAGCTGTCGCAAGCCGCATACTCTGCGGCAAATGCACAAAATCCGACGGCATCGGTACTTTTGAGTGCGATGGAATTTGTCTTTATAACATCGGTTCGCATAACGAAATTCACGCCGACAGCAGGCACAAATGCCTCATACGGCTCAAAGCCGCTGCGATAAAGCCTGTGCGAGCCGTTTTTATCGCTTTTGGCGACATTGAAAACAACGGCATTTTCATCGAGAAGCTCGGTGATGCCCGGAGCAAAGACGGTATTCGGCAAGGCAAAGAGCAAAAATTCCGAGTCCGCTTCAGCTATCGCTTTGTTAAACGCCGCAACCGTGTCGCTCCCGGCCGGGACATATTCGGTAAGATTCGAGTTTTTCCCTGCCGAAAAATCCTGTGTGCCGTCACCGATTAACACAAGCTTTACGCCGCTTGATTTAAAAAACAGTGAACGGACGAAATTCTCTGACGCACCGTCTGCCGAACAGATAACACTTAATTTAAAACCCATAAAAATTTCTCCAAAAACGCAAGCCTCCGCATAGAATATCCGTGCGGAGGCTGCTCATATTTTTTAAATTACACCGTCAGAGCGGCCACCGCTACACTTGCGGCAAGTATAAGAACATTTATTGCATATCTCTCGAGGAACGAACCCGCAACAGTCAATGCAGTCGGGATAAAGAGGACTATCTTAACAAAGATATTCGCTCCGTTCTTGCCGTAAAGCGAATGCCACAGTGCTATTGCATCCTCCATCAGGGGGCAGCTGTTGGCGCACAGCGAAAAGCCGAGATAGAACATTATGCAATACACAATGAACATCAGCATTGTGCTCGACTCGGCGGGAACTCTGAGAAAGAACAGACCCGAGAAGCCCATATAGAACATCGGTGCACCGATTATCGAGGTGAACAGGCCGGGCAAAACGCAATAGAAGAACAGCTTTGCCTTGCTGCCGACGGAGTCGTGCTCCACATGACCGCAGCCGTCGGTAAAACGCAGATACTTTGTGTCCTCAACGGGAATGTTGAACATTCTCGCTATGATGTGCTCAAAGAAAGCTTTTATATATGCACCGGGGAAGGTGAGCACCTTGCCGATGAAATAAATTACAGTTGAAATCATGAGATGACACCTCCGTCGGTGATGAAGATATCCTTTACAGTCTTTTTGCCTGCAAGGCAGTCTGTGACAATAGAGCTAACTTTCATATTATAAGTTGCCAGATACTCTTCGAGTGCATCATAGCTCTCATCATCACCTGCAAGTCCTGCGGTGAGGGCAGCAGTGTTGATTATATCAAGAGTAAGGTCACCGTAGCTCATAGCGAATTTGTATGCATTCTGTGCGCTGTCGTTTGCCTTTTCATAGTCACCCTTGAGCAGGTAAGCTATAGCCTGATTGCGATAAATTTCCACATCGCCGTCCGATGCCTCAAGTCCCTCATCGCAAAGCTTTATAGCCTCGTCATACTTGCCGGTGTACCAGTAAAGCATTGCACGAAGGCTGTACGAAGTATAATCTCCGCTCGAAATGCCAGCAACATTTTCAACCGCATCAAGCTCATCGCAGGTCGAGCTTGCACCGTCAACATCACCCTTTGCAAGCAGAGCCATTACCTTCTGCTCATAAGCGTCGGAATAGTTGCGGTTCTTTGCAAGCATCTTATCGGCATACTCTATGGTCTTGTCATAATCGCCGAGACGGTAATAGCAGTCGGCAATAGTCGGGCCGTAAATCAGAGTACCCTCGGGATACTTCTCCTCCATGCTCAGCAGGTAGTCAAGCTGTGCCTGCTCGCCCTTATCCGCTATCATTGCGACATAGCATTTATAGTAATCGATATACTGGTCCTCGATTCCCTCTGTGCCCTTGAGTGCATCGAGCTGTTTTATAAGCTCATCATAAGGCACATCCTCGGGCAAGGCATTTGAATAATCCTGAAGCAGTTCATATGCTTTATCCTGAGTTGCCACAAGGCTGTTATAAGCGTTGACATACTTTCTGACTGTCATCAGTCTCGGTTCGGACTTGACAGTGTCCTCACCGACATAGCTTATAAGGTATCCGCCGGCATCCATCTCGGTATAACCGCTGGCATATATTTTCGCAACGGTCACATGCTCGCCGTAGCCGAGAGTGAAAAGTGTCTGTCCGCCGAAAATATCGCTGACGCTCTGCACCGTGTCACTCTCGTTGATAGCCGAATTTGCATCCGATGCCTGAGAGAGCTTGTTGAGTGCGGCATTGATATAGCCCTGCTCCGCAAGAGTGCTCGCCTCCATAAGCTCGACCATCTGAGTTGCGTTAGCACCCATAAGAACTATGGAAAACAGCGAAATAACCACGCACAGCACGGCGGCGAATATCGCACTACCCTTAATTTTTGTTTTCATCATCTTTGTACGGCATTCCTCGCAGTAATAGCTGCCCTCGGCACGCTCGTGCTTCTGGCAAGCGCAGCACAGGCTTGCATCGTACTCAAAGGTTTCTTCTTCGTTGACAACAGCCTCGTTTTCATCAACGGGCTGAGTTCTTTCCTTTTCAGACAAACCTCATACCTCCTGTACGGTATTTTTACTTTTCTATTCTATCAGCTTTCATATAAAAATTCAAACAAAATCGGACTTTGTTTACAAAAAACTCATAAAATACTGCCCTCAAGGCTAAAATATCGCCGTCAGAATACGATTTGACGACTTAATGTCTTGTCTTTGGAAGAAAAAGTCTGTATAATCTATCTGTTAAGTACATTTCACACAACCTCAGGGAGGAACGTATATAATGCTGGAACTCAAAAACGTGTCTTTCACCGTTGACGGCGACAACGGCGAGCTTGAAATTATCGACAACATAAACCTGACTGTCGAGGACGGCAAGTTCGTTGTCATCACAGGCCCCAACGGTGGCGGAAAATCAACCCTCGCAAAGCTCATTATGGGCATCGAGCAGCCGACTTCGGGTCAGATAATTTATAATGGTATAGATATAACGCACATGAGCATAACCGAGCGTGCGAAAGTCGGCATAGGCTACGCTTTTCAGCAGCCGCCGAGATTCAAGGGTCTGACCGTCCGCAGGCTTTTGAGCCTTGCCCACGGCAGTGAGCTGCCGGAGGATGAGTGCTGTGCATATCTGACAGGTGTAGGTCTGTGCTCAAGAGAATATCTCAACCGTGAGGTAGACTCGTCCCTCTCCGGCGGAGAAGTCAAGAGAGTCGAAATCGCTACACTCATGGCACGCAAAGTCAGCCTTGCGATTTTCGATGAGCCGGAGGCAGGAATAGACCTTTGGAGCTTTGCCATGCTCGTCGAAAGCTTCCGCTCAATGTGCAAAAACAGATATGAGACCGTCATCGTCATCTCTCACCAGGAGCGTATAATGCAGCTTGCGGATGAGATGATCGTTGTCGAAAAGGGCAACATACGCAAAAAGGGCACAAAGGACGAAATACTGCCCGAGCTGCTCGGCCAGCTTGACGGCAGCTGCGACTTCAACCGAAAGGACGGTGAATAATATGACGGACAAGCTTCAGAGTGTAGACTTATCCCTGCTCAAAACCATTGCGGACATTGACATGAGCATTGCTCCCAAGGGTGCTTTCAATATCAGAAAGAACGGCGAGGGTGTTATAAGACAGTCGAGCGAGAACATCACAATCGAACCCAAGAGCGGTAAAAACGGCATAGATATATATGTCAAGCCCTTCACCAAGGGCGAAGAAATACACATTCCCGTCATAATCACCGAGACCGGAATAAACGACAGCGTTTACAACGACTTTTTCATCGGCGAGGGTGCGGATGTACTCATCGTCGCAGGATGCGGAATACACAACTGCGGCGGCGAAAAGACCGAGCACGACGGTATTCACCGCTTTTTCATCGGCAAAAACGCAAAAGTTAAATATATAGAAAAGCACTACGGCGAGGGCGAGGGTACGGGAGAGAAAATTCTAAACCCCGTGACCGAAGTAAACCTCGAGGACGGTGCATACTGCGAAATGGAGACCGTTCAGCTTGCAGGTGTCGATTCGACCGTGCGTGAAACAGAAGCTTCACTCGAAAAGGATGCATCACTCGTGATCACCGAGCGACTTCTTACCCACGGCAAGCAGAAGGCTCGCTCCAATATGACGATAAACCTCAACGGCAAGGACTCGAGTGCAAGAATCGTTTCCCGTTCCGTCGCCAAGGACGAATCGGAGCAGGTATTTTATCCCCGTGCTGTCGGCAACACACAATGCCGTGCCCATGTTCAGTGCGACTCGATAATAATGGACAGCGCAAAAATACGCTCAATCCCCGAGATAGCCGCAAACGACGCAGACGCTCAGATAGTACACGAGGCGGCGATAGGCAGAATAAACAACGACCAGCTTTTGAAGCTGATGACTTTCGGACTGACGGAAGAGGAAGCCGAAGAAGTCATAGTCAGCGGATTTTTAAAGTAAATACGGCTTTTCATGCACCGCAGGGTTTATCTTCTGCGGTGTTTTTTCATTGCCGCCAATCATATGTTTTTGCAAACTTTGACCCGAAATAAATAAATATTTTTTTATTTTTTATGCAAACAGTCAAAAAACTATTTGCAAAATCAATTATATATGTTACAATTACACCGTTAAGGACCGTATGGGGAGCACAAACCGCTCATACGGAACAAAAAGGAGGTAATTAAACACCATGGAAAAGCAGAATAGATATTTCTGTGCCAAACCTAACGGCAAGCTGCATTATCCGCACACAATCCTCACCGGATTCGGATTCCTTGCATCTTCCATCGCATGGGCGATCTACGATCCCTATATAACCAAGATCCTCAACAAACTTCTCAACGAAAGTGCTACCATCACCGCATGGTCAACAAAGCTCAATGAGCTGTTCCCCGTACTTGCGAAGTTTGCCGAGGCAAACGGCGAGAATGTTCACGGTGCAGCCGGAATCACTCTCGTTCCCCTGTTCATCGGTATCATAATGACATTCGATAACATCTTCGGTGTCATCTTCCAGCCCACATTCGGCAAGCTCTCCGACAGAACTCATTCCCGTTTCGGTAAACGCCGTCCCTATGTTATCTTCGGCGCACCTGTTGCGGCAGTCCTGTTTGCGCTTATCCCGATAATGGCATTCAAGTTCAACTCACTCCCGCTGACAATGCTCTTCATCATCCTCTTCGTGTTCGTCATGTCACTGTGGAGAGCACCCGTTGTTGCACTTATGCCTGACCTCACTCCCTCCAACATCCGTTCCGAGGGTAATGCGGTCATCAACCTCATGGGCGGCATCGGCAGTGCAGTCGGTCTGTTCGCCGGCACTATAGTCACAGCTATCTACTGTGCGGTCAAGGGCATTCCCACCCTCACTCAGGAGAATGAATATCTCGCATATCCCTATGTTTTCCTGCTCGGCTCAATAGTCATGGTTATCGGTATGCTTGTCATCCTCTTCTTTGTCAAGGAGCCTGACAGCCGCATCAAGATTCAGGGCGAAATGAATCAGGCAGCCGACGACGAAGCCAGACGCAAGGCCGAAAAAGAGGCCGCCAAGGCAGAGAAAGAAGCTCAAAAGAAAGAGAAGCTTTCCTCCGGCGAGAAGAAGAGCCTCATCTTTATGCTCATGGGTCTGTTCTTCCTGTTCTGCGGCACAAACGCAATTTCCACTTTCTTTGCTCTGTTTGCAGATGAAATTCTTCACAAGACCACTTCCGAGGCAACAATAATGACCACAGCTTTCGCCGCAGCTTCCGCTGTTGCAGCTATCCCGGCAGGCTGGCTCGGCAAGAAAATCGGCCGTAAGAAGACCATACTTTCCGGTCTGGGAATATTCATTGTGGCATTTGTCGCTTACCTCGTCACCGAGACTCTCGGCATTGCATCGCTGAGCAACATCTTCATCTGGGTAGCCCTTGTTGTCGGCGGCGCCGCAAATATGTTCATCACCGTCAACACTCTGCCCCTCGTTCTTGAAATCGGCGGCATGGATAAGGTCGGTACTTTCACCGGTTACTATTACACCGCTACCTTCTCCGCTCAGATTGCCACTCCGATAATCTACGGTATCGTGCGTATGTTCACAGGCACATATATGTCCCTGTTCTACTATTCACCGATAATGTTCCTCCTTTCCGTACTCTGCATCCTTGTAGTTCGCCACGGCGAAGCTATCCCCGATGAAGTAGTCGAGAAGATAAGAGAAGAGAACGAAGACTGATTCTAACCCGCAATTCCGCTCCCCCTCAAACGAGGGGGAGTTTTTCTGTTTAAAATTCACGGTAAATCCCTCACTCAAAAAAATTTCAAAAAGCTCTTTATTCTCCACGGGTTCTATTGTATAATATGATTGTGATTATATGCCCTGTTTGCAGGGATGAAGAAAGGGTCGTAAATATGGACAAGAAGAAGGTCAAACTGAACATCTGCGGCACAGAATATTTTCTGAACACCGATGAAGATCCGAAATATATGCTTGAGATTGGCTATGATGTTGACGAAAAGCTCAACAGAATCCTCAAGGAGAATCCCCGTGTTTCCATAACTCAGGCGGCAGTGCTCGCCGCACTCGAGTTTGCGGATGCGGAGAAGAAGGCACTCAACGCCTCAAATGAACTTCGTTCGAGAATACAGGAATATCTCGAGGACTCGGCACATTCAAAGATGGAATGTGAAATAGCCACCCGTGAGGCGGACAGGCTCGCAAAAGAGCTTGACTCAGCAAAAGCCAAGTTAAAAAATAAGAATGCCAATGATAACTAAGCCTGAAATACTTGCCCCGGCAGGTTCTTTTGAAGCATTAACTGCTGCTGTACGCTGCGGAGCTGATGCCGTCTACCTCGGCGGAAAACAGCTCAACGCAAGGCGCAATGCCGCAAACTTTGACGACGAAGAACTTTTCAGGGCAATAGAATATTGCCACGCACACGGAGTAAAGGTTTATCTGACTCTCAACACCCTCGTGCGTGATGACGAGATGCAAACAGCACTCAACGCTGTTCGGTGCGCCTGCGAAGCTAAAGCAGACGCACTTATTTTACAGGACATCGGACTGGCCGCCATGGTCGCAAAGGCCGCACCGGATATGCCCAGACACGCCTCCACGCAGATGTCCGTCCAAACTCTCGACGGAATTAAAATGCTCGCAGACATGGGCTTTAGCCGTGCAGTGCTCCCGAGAGAGCTGTCCAAAAAAGAGATTGAAAAAATCGCCGCAGGTTCACCCATTGAGCTTGAGATGTTCGTCCACGGTGCGCTGTGTATGTGCCTGTCAGGGCAGTGCCAGCTCAGTGCGGTGCTCGGTTCACGAAGCGGCAACAGAGGACTTTGCGCCCAACCATGCAGACTTCCGTTCTCTGCCAAAAACGGAACAGGGCATGACCTGAGCCTGAAAGATATGTCATTTATCGAGCATCTGCGTGAGCTTTCGGATATAGGCGTTTTATCGTTCAAAATAGAAGGACGCATGAAACGCCCCGAATATGTTGCTGCGGCAGTTACCGCCTGCAAAAAAAGTCTCGCCGGCGAAAGCTCTGCCGAATACGAACGCACACTCGAGGCCATATTCTCCCGTTCCGGCTTCACTGACGGTTACTACGAGGGTAAGCTAGGCCGTGATATGTTCGGAATACGCCGCAAAGAGGATGTGACCGCCGCTAAGGAGGTTCTCTCCCCTCTCGCCGCACTTTATGACGGCGAACAACCGCTCATCAGAGTCGATATGAGCCTGAGTGCCCACGAGGGCGAAAAGGTCGGACTGGCAGTAAAGGGTGGCGGAAAGAGCGTTTTCGTGCAGTCAGAAAAGGAAGTCGAAAGAGCACAAAACAGAGCTGTCGGTTCTGATGAGATAGAGACAAGACTTCGCAAATGCGGCTCAACTCAGTTTTATCCGGGAGATGTGGACATCGATTCGGGCGACAACATATTCTTGAGTGCCGCCGAAATAAATTCGCTTCGCCGTCTGGCTCTCTCCGAGCTTGAGAAAAAAATAGCCGAGAGGCCAAATATTTCTTTCACTGAGCAGAGCACCGATGTGAAACGCCGCCGTGGTCAAAACAGAGGTTTTGTAATAAGGGTTCGCCGCTCGGAGCAGCTGCCCGAAAATCTTTCGGGCGTTCGGCGTGTGATTCTGCCTATCGGCGCACCGAAAGACACTGTCGCCGCACTCAAAGAGAGAAAAATACAACCTGCCGTTGAAGTCCCTGCCGCAATTTTCGGCGGCGACGAGGCAGTTTACAAGGCACTGCTAAACGCACGCAAGAGCGGAATTTCACTCGCCGCCGTCTGCTCGCTCGATGGTGCGGCAATTGCAAAAAAAGCGGGGATGAAAATCTGTGCCCTGCCCGGGACAAACATCTTCAACACATTTTCACTCGAGGAGTTTTCCTCGCTCGGATTTACCGATGCAATACTCAGCACCGAGCTTAAATTGACGCAAAGTGCCGCCATGGGCGGAAAACTTCCGAGAGGAGTCTTTGCCTACGGCAGACTTCCGCTCATGCACACAAGAAACTGCCCGGTCAAAAACGGTACTACCTGTGCAGAATGTCAAAAGCACGGCAGTCTCACCGACCGCATGGGTGTCACCTTCCCCGTGGAGTGTACACCGTTTGCCTCAACGCTTTTAAACAGTGTTCCCGTTGTCGAAAGCGACAAGGGTGAGCAGTTCGACTTTGCGGATTTCTCACTACTGTGGTTTACGACCGAAACCAAATCGGAATGTGAGCGTGTGCTCGACAGCTACAGAAAAGGTCTTGCCCCCGAGGGCGAATTTACCCGAGGTCTGCTTTACCGAGGGGTTGAATAACGGAGGAAATTTTATGCAGCTCAAAATGAAAAAAGTACGCCCCGAGGCAATAATCCCCAGGCGTGCAACCTCAGGCAGTGCAGGACTTGACCTGTGCGCCTGCATAGACAGCGAAGTGACCCTCAAGGCAGGCGAACGCACCGTGATACCCACGGGCATTGCCATTGCCATAGAAAACAACGAGACCGCTGCGTTTGTCTACGCACGCAGCGGTCTGGGAATAAAACACGGTATTTCACTCTCGAACGGTGTCGGTGTCATTGACAGCGACTACAGAGGCGAGATATGTGTCGGACTGATAAACACTTCCCGCGAGGACTATGTGATAGCCCCGGGCGAGCGTGTTGCGCAGCTTGTGCTCGCTCCTGTTATTCCTGCCGAACCCGTTGAGGTTTTCGACATTGACAAAACAGAGCGTGGCGAGGGCGGATTCGGCTCAACCGGCAGATAAATTATCTTCTTGAGCCTTCTTTTTCTTCGTTCTGAAGAATTTTATTACCCACCATATCATCACAAGCGGTATACAGCAGACTATCACGAGGATTATCTTATCCATCGGGATATAGTCGTATATGCCGTCACCGAGTATAGTGAAGAGTATGACCCTCGGCATAATGCCGCCCAAAGAAATAAGTATATACTTCCAAAACGGCAGCTTTGCAGCCCCGAGAAAAAGACTGACAAAATCTATCGGAAACACAGGAAGAGCACGCACGGCAAAAAGCGCAGACAGCTTTTTGCCGTCTCCTATTCCGAGCACCTTTTCTCCTGCTTTGCTGCCCTTTAAGCGTTTTTCGACATATTCGCCGCCGAGAAAAAGTCCGAGCAGATAAGTTACCGTAACCTCAAGTGCTATGCCTCCGAGGTTTATCGCTATTGCCACGGCAGGCGTGAACGCCATACCGACATAAATATATATCATCGACGCAGGTATAACGAACAGCACGGATTTTATCGCATAAATTCCGATTATCGCCGCTATCGCCGCCGCAATGCTCCCTGCAGATGCAACGAGGGCACGCATATCGATTTTTGTAAGTCTGTCGTAGTTAACTATCGCAGTCACAAACAACGCCGCCGCTACAACACAGCGTAAA
>CAZFZW010000021.1:0-13966 GCA_964523465.1 uncultured Clostridium sp.
GGATATTTACGACAGAAAAGTTTGAGACCCCTATGAATTTACACTGCTCTCAAACACTGCGCTGAAGGATGCGGCGGCATTCGGCGTTTGAGACCCCTATGAATTTACACTGCTCTCAAACCGAAGAACTGGATTTAAAATCCGAGTAGGGTTTGAGACCCCTATGAATTTACACTGCTCTCAAACGTAGGTACTGGTGAATACATTGCTTGCAATGTTTGAGACCCCTATGAATTTACACTGCTCTCAAACCTCAAATCCGAAATCAAAATCTCGGATATAACAACCTGCAATTGTCTGAGGCGAGAGCTAAAGGGGTCAAAAACTCAGCCAATAAGACAAAGATCCCTGTCTACGACAAGCCTTTTCTCATGTTCAAGCCGAGAGTGTTCAAAGCTCTCTATCATCAAAAGATGATAGCCGTGCATGAGAACGGACTGCATAAACAATTCCGAATCTTCGTCGGATATATAGCAACGGAGATTAACCGTTACAAACATTCTTTTGCCGACAAACTCCGTAACAAGTTCAAAGTAATCAAGAATTTTTTCGGCAAGTGAAGTGTGACTGCTTTTAACCTCAACACCTGACGCTTTTATAAAAGAGCCTATGTTGACTTTGGTAAAATCAATGTCACAATCATATTCAAAAGCAAGATCGTTGAGTAAAGTTTCGATACCGCCTACCGCTTGCACGGTCTTTGCATAAAAATCATCCGAGACCGCTTTGCTTTCAAGGTCTGCGGTGATTTTTGTTATAAGCGATTTGGTGCTCAGCTCAAACGGTATAAAGCGATCCAGCAATTCCATATTCTTTGAAATCGGCAATATCCTGCTGTTATTTGAAAGCACAGCATTTCCGTCAAGTCCCGAAAACTGATCGGTAATATCGCCAAGCAACGAACACAAAAGATACGGATTCTCAACTATCAGTGTATTTATCTTATCACATTCGGTATCAAAAATAAAGTCTATCTCGGGAAAAACAAATTTCACAGTATCACCAACCGTTCTTCTGAGTCGATTATATCCGAATGATACTCTCCGACAACGAACTCCATTTTTGAAAACTGCTTTTCGGTAACAGTCAAAGTTTGGACTATCCCCTTTTCGGGCTTATTCTTGTGAATAAGATTTTTCACAGAATTTTCGACCGAAGGCGTTGTCATCAGCTTAGTGTAAACCGACTCCTGCATCATAATAAATCCGTCTTTTATGAGTGCTTTTCTAAACTTGCGATACGCCCGTTTATCCTCATTCGTTTCCGTCGGGAGATCAAAAAACACGATAATTCTCATAAATCTCAAACTGCTCATTTTTAATAATCGACTGTATAGTCATCATCTTCAAACAGATAGTTCTTTATCTGTGCGGCATCACCGTCATTTATCGCTTCAAACACGCTCCGTGTATAAATCCTCATGGCATCGGATACGGTTCTCAAAGAATTGTCTATCCTCACCTTTTGCTCAAGAATATGCCACATTGAGTGTTTTTCATCCTTGTCAAATGTTGTCGGTTTCATCTGATACACAAAACGGTCAACGATAATCCGAAACGGCTCCATAAAATCACAGCTCAAGTTGAAATGGTTAAACATATTGTTGTGAAATATTCCCAGCTGAGTCAAATATCCGTTTGCCGTAATTTCACGGTTGAAAGAAGACAAAATGAGGCTATATCCGTAGTTCAACGCCGCATTGACAGGATTATCTGCACTGCGTGTAAAATCCATGCCAAACAGCGCATTAAAATACACCTTTGCGGCGTGACCCTCTCGGTTGGTAGCGTCGAGAAGCTCTACACTTCCGATATACGAAGTCAATAGATCCGCTTCCCTGTCCTTTTCAAGTTCACGCAGGAACTCCGACTGCTTTCGTATCTTTTCCGTAATTATTTCACGCCAGATTATAGCTTTGACATCGTCGTCCCACGCCGCTTGAGTGCGTATTTTAGCCGAGCTGTCGTGGCTTCCGTGATGTGCGACGAGCTCCGCAGTCGGACTGCGTTTTGAGTCGCAGAATATCACCTTGACTTTCTTTTCAATCAGCGCCTCCACAAGACAGCCGGTCAGAGAGACCGCCGGATCTTCTATAACAAGCACGGCGATCTCGTCTATAACCACTCGCTTTGTTTCCTCTCCCCGGACGACCATGAGACCCATTTTATAGTCAAGTTTTGCCCGTCCGGAGATTATTACTGTACGCCAACTCATAACAGCTCAAGGAGATTGCACGATTGCCTCTCCCAAAGCCCGGACGCCGAGGAATCGATTATACGAACATCCTTATACTGTTTTTTCCAATTGGACACATTAGAGCTCAACCCAACTGTCGCCGCAGTCTTAGTAGTACCTCCCACCGCACTCAGATCGCATCCGCCCGTAGATAACCTACCAAACACGGTATGAATGTTAAGCAATGTTCTCGACTGTTCCTTGATATCAAGTGCAATAAATCTGTCTCTGCCGTTTTTCAGTAGTTCTGTCGGTCTGTTTTTGCGCTTTGAATATATTGAGTTTTCAAGCTTATCAATGTACATATCATAAAGTTCTATATTCTTTTCGTCGGATATTTTGTCGTACTTCTCACTGAATACATAGTTTGGATTCTGAGAAGATTTTTCAACAAACATCTCAAGCTTCTTGAGATAGAATTGCCAGAAGCTGCCCGCCGAGAACTGTACAACAGTTTGTGCACTCAAATTTTTTCCTTTACCACCGCTTCCGGTTATACACACTCTGAAGCCGTCAAACGAGAGCATAGTGTTGACTTTCCACGGTCTCATGTCGAGCGGGAAAGAGAACTCATCCACAGGCTTGCCGAGAATACGCTCTAATCTGTCGGCTGTGTATTCCCTTGCAAATTCGGCATCCTCAAGGAATTTTTTGCCAAACAGCAACTCAACCGTCATTATCAGTATATCCGTTTTCTTACCTATCCTATATTTAACAGGTATGAAGAACATAATAGCGGCTTTGTTATATCCCCCATACATTTCAGTAGGCAACTCTTTTTTGAGCGGTGTTACACCCTCTCTCGCCGTGACCGGGTTCTGGTCGAACAGACCGCCACGCTTGAAGCAAGCAAACTTTGTCAAATTTGCGTTATTTTTTGCCGCAGTCTTTTTAACTTTCGCCAGCATATCCTTGCCGTCCCAAACCGTCTTTTCACCGCAGATGACAGGGTGTGTAAACAGTGTCCTTGTCTTTATGCTGTAGTCCTTGTCCGCGTTGAACCATCTTCGTGTAAACCTCATATTGTAAACATTGCCGACAACTATGTTGAGGTATGCATCAACCGCATGGTGAATGTCGTTAAATGTACGGGACTTGTAAAGTTCAAACTCTTTTCTGAAATCCGACACCAAACCGGCCTTGCTGTAAACTATCTCCGATTCGGGATACTTCTCGTGGAGCAAGGTAGCCACCGCCTTTACAGATTGAGAAGTTTCGGTCAACTGGCGGTTAATAAAGCCGTACTTCTCCTCGGCGGAAAACGGCGTTGCCCTCGTCAGACGCTTAAACTTTTCCTCGCTTATCAGTCCGCAGGCTTTGAAATATTCCCATGTGCCATGCATCTTACTTCTGATACCCGCAGATATGGGGTAGCTGTTGCTCTTTGCTCCGTTGACTTCGCTTAAAACAAGTACCTTGTTGTTTATTATACTGTCATCTTTTACATATGACTGCGGATAGATATGCTCTATATCATAGAGCTTTTTGCCCAGATCCTCAATCCTTATCGCCTTGCCGGTATACATACACCTGCCAAGCTGCATATAGTACAGGAAAAGCTTGTCGCTCTGAAGCATAGTATCTGCCGCAGTTCCCATATCCTCAAGTTGCTGTTCGAGCAAACGTACATCCTCATTTTTGCATTTCGCATAATGTTCGAGTATCTGCTGTTTTCTCGTTTTTGTGCGTTTATTCTTCTGGTCCGCCGTGGCACCTCTTGTAACTTCTACAAATATCTTTTCAGGCTCGCCAAACGCCTTCACTACATCCTTCACGATTGCTAAAGTTCTGTAAATCGGACGACGCACCGCATTTGATATATACATATCATCAAGGCGGGTTTCAAGTGTTGGAGCAAACTCAGAATAATATTCCCTCTTGAGTTCTTCTATATCATCCTTGAAGGTAAATCTATTCGGGTCTGCAATTATCTCCATAAGGTTATACTGCGTCTCCCACAGAGCCGAAATAACTGTCATAACCTCGCCGGTTTCTTTGTTGACTCCTTCTATACCGTCGAGGAATCTGCGTGAAAGTCTGCCGAAATCCTTGAATTTCAGCGAGCAAATATATTTGCGGTCTGCGGAATCTATATTCGGATACTTTCGTTCCAGCCACTTTGCAAACCTGAGCTTGTCCTCAGCATATGAAGAGCGTTCGATCATTCGCTCTGCGTCTTCCTGCGAAATCATTCCGGAGTCGATCAGGCGTTTAAAAGCGATCTGTGAGGAAAGATTTGCGTTTATATTTATGTCTATGCCGCTGACACTGTCCTCTTTACCCTTTTCGACATAGCCGTTTGAAACAAGGTAAGACAGCAGGAATTTGCGTGTCACTTTCTTTTTCTGCATAAACACATCGGTATATATCTTCTGCTTGAGCTCAACCGAGATTCTCTTTTCGTTTATTTTCAGATTGTTTATCTCATTGAGCACAGCGAATTTATGATACAGCAGAGAATCCTTTGGAAGAACGGGTTCACCCGGCAAATATGTGCAAGTATTGGTCAGTCTATCGATGAAGTTTTGCTCACTCGCATCAAGGTCAACCATCTGCTCAAAATTCCACGGATATATCTTGCCGGCCTTTCTCTCAAGCCACGCCTTCGGAGAATTGGGATTAAGCGGGCCGACAAAATAAGGTATGCGGAACGAGAAAACCGATTCTATTTTTTCGCCGACAGTCAATCCATCTTCGTCCTTAGATGTCAGGAAAGGAAGATATTCCGATGCATTTTTCAGTATGCGATGCAGCTCATACCAATACAACTGCTGCGGTATGACTCGGTTATCGGTATCTTTTTGCTTAGGCATAAAAGTGCGTGTTTCAAGCCTTGCAAGCATATCGTTAAACCGTTCTTCGTCAGCCTCATCGGGCGTTATTCCCTTGAATATGCCTATTATGTATTTTGAAAAATTCTCTTTGTTCTTAATTTTGAATTTCTCTGTTACTTTCTCTTCCGTGTGATGGACATATGCGGCGTAATTATCTTTGTTTGTTGCACGGAACACCTCGCTATATTTCAAAGGCACATATTTCGCAACCATTTCCTTGAGCAAACGCAAGTCGTTCTTATGCTGCTCATATACGGCAACCTTTGCCTCGGACACACACGATCCGCTTCCCAGAATATCAACAAGAACAGCCCAGTCATAAACCGCACGCATTGCACTGACAAGCTCATAATCATCGCCAAGTCCATCGACCAACGCATCAAATTTTTCATCGTCCATGCCGAGACTTATGCTGTCAAGTTCCTCATATTCACTGTTTTGAAACAGGTCTTTTGGCTTGACTGTGCCTCCGGACAAGAGCCTGATAATGGAATCTCTGCTAAACGGGAAACTTTCGCTCGCCTCCTTTGACGGCTTTTTTCCCGCATAGAGCAATGCTGTCAAGGCCTTGTTTTTAGCGGTAACATTGGATTTTTTCTTGAGTATGGTTCCCAGCTTCTCTACATCACATTCATCCCACGGAGCATCATAACCGTTATCGACAAAGTAGGTCATAAAGGCAGCATAGATTTTATCGAAATCTTTAAATGAGTCGAGATCGTCGGTACTGATATTGCTTAAAAAGTGACCTCTGTGTGCCACAAGCCACGCACACGCCAAATACACAAGGCGCACATCATGTGCCGCTGTGCTGTTCATAAGTTCAAATATCAAATGGTGTATCGTCGGATACTGAGCATAGTAATCCCTGTCGGTGTAGTTTGCATCATTAAACACCGTATAGCTCTCACCGGCATCCTCACGAAACAGTGCAGAGCCTTGAAGTCGGATATAAAAGTTCGGATCTTTTTTTGTTATCTCCTCGGCAAACAGCTCACGCACAAGCTGAACCCTCTGCTGTCTGCGGTCAAGTCTGCGCCTTGCTGTACGAAACGCACGCCTTTTCGTATTAAGGCTCGCTTCATCAAACAAAGTCACGCCCCATGCCGGTTTACCGTGGAATTTCATAATGTTATATTCTTCATCCGTGACCGCATATCCGACCGAATCCGAACCGATGTCGAGACCTAAAAAATATTTTTTATTTTGCATATTGACAACCGCCTTTCACTGTGGTAATATAACATTGTAGTTCGTAGACCCCTATGAATTTACACTGTTGAGTTCAAATAAAAGTTTACTCAAATCGTCGGTTTGACCGACTGCACAAGGTGTGCATCAAGGACTTCTTAAGTGAAGTCCTTTATTTTTTTGCTGTTGATATCACATTCTGCAAATTCTGTCGGAATCTCTCAGAGTCAGTATATCAGACAAAAATCTTTAAATCAAGAAAATTACATTAAAAATCCCGTCAGAGAAATTCACTGTCCGTTTTTTGGGACAGTGAATTAAAATTTTTAGCTTTCATTCACAATAAACGAAATGCTTTCTCTAACACTGACTTAAATCGGGACGGTTGACTGTTCTTCAAAAGAGAAAAATCCGTATCACTTTATCTTAAAATGATACGGATTTTGTATTTGTATTTCACTTGTTACTTGCCTGTAACTGATTTGATTGCAGCCCACAGCATCTCGGAATATGCCTTATCGCCGAAAAGATTGAAAAGCGCATTGTCTATGAAAGCGACAATATCAGTTAAAACCTCAAGCCATTTCGGTACTTCGTTAAGCTGCTTTTGGGTGAGTATCGGTACGCTGTCATCGCTGAGAGTACCGTACTTGTTGCAGAATGTATTTACTCTGAGGGTCGTCTCCTTGCAGAAGTCCGCATCGGCAATCGTTGCCCTCATCACACGTTCGCAGTCGTACATTATCGCCTCGCACTCGTCGACAACATCCTGAGTCCACTCAAGCTCTCCTGCCTGATAAGAGGCGTACAGCCTCTTTATATCGGTATATCTCCAGCGACGGATAAACCGGTTGTCGGAGTTGCCGTCAACGGTGCAAAAAAGTCAACACTGACATAACAAGCGAGATAATCTTTGTCGTAACGGACATAAAGCACATCCTCAAATTCATATGTTCATTATAGCAAATAACAAAACTTTCGCAACACAATCAGTTTATTGAAAATATCATGTCTCCACATAAAACTATCCCCTGAACCGCCTTATGCAAGGTCGTTCGGGGGATTTTATTACTGTGCGATTTCGTCGGTTTCCTGCTCGATTTCGGCTTTGGGCAAGCTCCATCTGAAATGTGCCGCCAACAGACGAATAACAAACACCAGCACCGCACCGACTACGACTGCCGCCGTGCTATTTATGTTCCAGAGTATTACACACGCCACTGCACCGACTATGGATGCCGAGGCATAGATATGCTTTACGAATATGTACGGCCGCTCACCGGCGAGGACATCACGCAGCACTCCGCCGCCGACACCTGTTATCACTCCGACAAAAACAATGAGGAACGCACCGTAACCGGAAGAGGCTCTGTATGCCGTCTGTATACCGACAACAGTGAACACGCCGAGTCCGAGAGAATCGAGAATCAGCAGCACAAAATCGTGTACTCGCTGATTTTTCGTCAACAGCTTGCGGACAGCCGGCAGGAATGTCACAATCGCCGTGACCATTGCAACCACCGCATAGACGGGATTGCCGAACATCCCCGGCGGCGTTATACCGAGGATGAGATCTCGAATCACGCCTCCACCGACAGCGGTGACAACTCCGAGTATCATTACGCCGAAGATATCCATCTTCTTTTTAAGTCCCGTCATAGCTCCCGAAACAGCGAACGCCACTGTTCCGATTATCTCGAAAACAAAAATCAGTATACCCATAAACCCTCCGAAACAAAAAAATATAGAGTACACCGCAAAACGCAGTGTACTCTGTCTTTTTACCTGAAAGATTCTCCGCAGGTGCGGATTGCTTCGTCGGTGCAAATGCCTTTCCAGAGGTCCGTCCCGGCTCGGTTCTTTTACCTGAGAGTTTCGCCCCTTCGGTGGCTGACTGAACAGCGCTCTCCCAAACCCGTCAATCGGAATACCGAAATATTTTATAGCGAAAAGGGCACATTTGTCAAGTAAAATTTATTCCTCCATCTGTCTGCCGAGAAACGATGCCGCAACCTGGGCGAGCTTTACATCTGTGTGTGAGGGTGCAGGCGTGTCGTCATTGCAGAGCAAAACCACACAACCCGACACATCACCTGCGCCGACTATCGGGCAGGCAACCGACGCATCCCTGTCAACGCCCTCTATCGGGCGGAATCTGTCGCCGTCCGTCTCGCAGACATACGCACTTCTGCGCTCCATTATGGTCTCAAGCGGATGTGTTATTCTTCGCTCGACCGTCTCTTTTTTCGGTATACCGGCACACGAGATAACCCTGTCACGGTCGGTTATGACAACCGGCAGACCCGTGCCCTTGTAGAGCACATCGGCATACTGTGCCGTCAACGATGACAGCTCGCCCACCTGCGAATATTTTTTGAATATTACCTCACCGTCCGCATCGGTGTAAATCTCGAGCGGGTCGCCTTCCCTTATACGCATCGTGCGGCGTATTTCCTTTGGGATAACGACCCTGCCGAGGTCGTCAATTCTGCGGACTATTCCTGTTGCTTTCATTATATAAACTCCCTTGCTTTTTGTGTTAATTCTATTCTTTGCCGTGCAAGGGAGATTATGCGAAAAAGATGTTGCAACAACCCGTCAACGAAACCGACACTTTTACCCACTGTTTGTTTTTGAAATCGAAAGCGAAATATGTCGTAAATTGTGATACAAATGCAAAAATACCCCGAACAGTGTATTTTCTGCTGTTCGGGGTCGGTTATTCATATTATTTATGCGGTAGAGGTTTGTCTTTATACCTTTGCAGTAAACACGACATTGAAGTTGCCGTCCTCTTCTTTTGCTGCGATACGGCCGCCGTATTTTTGAGCGGTAGCGTCGAGTATCTTCAAGCCGTAGCCGTGCTCACCCTCTCGGTTTTTCTTCTTATCCTCATAGTCGCTCGGGACTGCGTTTTCACTCATGATATAGAGCATTGAGCTGCTTTCGTCTATAAAGCTTCGGATTTTAACATACCTGTCGCCGTCGTTCGCTTTGGCGGCGTTTATCGCATTGTCGAAGATGTTGACATACGCCTTGCATATGTCAAGTTCCTCTATTCCGAGTTTTTCGGGCACTCGCAGATCAAAGTCATACTCAATGCCGTGCTTTGCACACTCGCTTGACTTGTTGGCGGCTATGGCGTTGACAAGCGGATTCTCGCAGAAACGCTCTATCTTCAGCCGTGCCACATCCATCCTCAGCTGCTCGAGTATCTTCTGTGCCGCCTGTCTGTCGTTTTCGTCGCCGTTTGTGACTATTTCGCAGGCGGTCTGAATAATATTGGCAAGGTCGTGGCGAATCTTTCTCGCCTCAATGCTGTTTTCTTCAACATTTCTGTAGTATTCGAGGTTGAGCGAGTTCTGATAATCCTTGAATCTCAGTTCCTCCTGAAGCTTCTCGTTCTTCGAGGAACGCAGCATAACATAGAACAGTGCAATGTCGGCAAACACGCACAGCACCGTAGCTATGCAGATGAGAATCATCGGTCCCTTTGTCGGGTCATTCATAAAGGGAAGTCCGGTATTCTTGTCTCTGAACCAGCCGTAATAGGAGATTATCATCATTGCCGCCATCATCAAGAGCAGCTGACTGAGCGGAAAGACCGTGAAAGTCAGCATCTGCACCTTGGGCAGCGTCATCCTCTCCTGCTTCTTCAGTCTGAAATATGTAAATCCGGCAAATGACACCAGAAGCAAAACGGTGTTGGGCAGGGAGATGATATAGGTCATTATATCGTCATAAGGATTGAGTCCTACCGCTATGCCGCCTGCCACAAGCAAAACGGAGATAATATAAGTAAATGTAAAGAGTATGGTCGAGACAAACAGCTTTGTTCTTATCTTTTCCTTGAAAAAGATGACCGACGACAGGAAGAAATAAGCAAATGCAGGCAGCTTGAAATAAACCGACGGCACGTCCGCAAAATAGTGCTGGCTCAGTGCGAGAAATTCAAACGGAATGAGTATCAGGAAGAACACCGCAATGCGGTTGAACTTCGGCGTCAGGTTCAGCTCAAGAAATATTACCATGAGCACGATTGAAAGAAAGTTAAATATATACCAGAAAATATCGAAAAAAGTCATATTGAAGCCCCTCTGAAAAGCAGATACTTTTCCACTGCCGCATCCTGTCTGCTGCGGCTTATCCTAACCGTGTCACCGTTCATCAATGTGAATTCGGTCGATGTGTACTTTGCAATGTATTTCATGTTGACAATAAAGCTCTTGTGGCAACGCACAAATCTGCGTTCGAGCTGCTGTTCAACATTATCCAAACGGGTAAAAATCTCCTTGTTCTCACCGTTGGTGAAATGGAGCTTTACCCTGTTGCGGTCGCTCTCAATAAACAGAATAGATTCGGCGGCTATCCGCAAAAGCCGTCCCTTCTCGAAGAATTCAAAATATTCCCCGTCTTTGTCCTTTCCCGCATTTTTGGCAACTCTGTCAATATAGCCGAGCACAAAAGCAGGATTAATTGGCTTGTAAATATAACCGCAGTCAGTGACACTCGTAAAAGCCTTCGAGACAAGGTTCTGATCCCCCGACACAAAGACTATCTTCGTTTTCGGTGAATATTCGGCAACAAAGTCTGCGATGTTGATTCCGCTCTCCCCTTTGAGCGAAATGTCAAGAAAGGCTATATCGAAGCTTACCTTTTCACCCTCTTGAGCAAGCTTTCGACCGAGTTCCGCAGAGCTGTGTACCCCGAGCAAATCAAAATCGGGATGAGCGTCCTTTATTATTCTGCTTATTTGTCTTACGACCACCGGCTCGTCGTCACATATGAGTATGCGCATGGCGATTCCCCTCCGAGTAGTAGTACAATCAGTATATATAATTTGTGTCGTTTTTTCAAGATATAAATCTCTCTCGGACGAAAAATATTTTTCTGTGTATATTCTCTTTTCAAAGCGGTTCAAATGTTGTATAATCTACTTGTTATGGGTATTTATCAAAGGGGAGTGTTTTCAATGTCAGGCGATTATTCAAAGCGTAACCGACATATGCTCAACAGATTTTTGCCCTATTATAAAAAGTATACGGGTCTTTTTGTCCTCGACATGCTCTGCTCGGCACTCACCACCGTGTGTGAGATAGCTCTGCCGCTGATAGTCAGACGGATAACCGACAGTGCATCGGACGATGGACTGACACTTGAATTGATAGCAAGAACAGTCGCTTTCTATGTTCTGCTTCGCATTATCGATACCGCCGCCAGTTATTTTACATCGTCTTACGGACACATTATGGGCGCAAAGATAGAGACGGATATGCGAAACGACCTGTTCTCTCATTTGCAGGATATGTCCTACTCGTTTTATGACGACACAAAGATAGGTCAGCTCATGTCGAGAATCACAAGCGACCTGTTTGACATAACCGAGCTTGCTCACCACGGCCCGGAGAATGTGCTCATGACCGTAGTAAAAATAATCGCAGGCTTTGCGATGTTTGCATCGATGAACATCTGGCTTGCCGTGATAGTCTTTGCTCTCATGCCGCTGATGCTTCTGCTCACTTCAAAGAGCCGCCGCAAAATGCGTGACGCTTTCAAGCAGCAGCGCCGTGAAATAGGCGAGATAAACGCCAGAACCGAAGATTCACTGCTCGGCATAAGAGTGGTCAAAAGCTTTGCAAACGAGGACATCGAACGCAAAAAGTTCAACGAAGGCTCCCGCCGCTTTTTCAAGTCGAAGAAAAACGGCTATAAATATATGGCGGAATTTCACTCAACCGTCCGCCTGTGCGACGGATTGATGTATATAACGATAGTCGGCATCGGTGCTGTGTTTATGATGAACGGGCTGACTACCGTCGGCGATTTTTCCGCAAGTCTTTTGATGGTCTCGACCCTGCTCTCCGCAGTACGCACTATTGTTGACTTCAGCGAACAGTTCAACAAGGGTATGACGGGAATCGAACGCTTTACCGAGGTTATGGACGAGGTGAGCGACATAAAGGACGACGAAAATGCCGCAGACCTCGGCGAGGTCTCGGGAGAGATAGAATTTAAGAATGTAAGCTTTTCATATAAAGGTACGGACAAGAAGATACTCTCCGACTTCTCGCTCAAAATCGCTCCGGGCGAAAATGTTGCCCTTGTCGGCCCCTCGGGCGGCGGCAAGACAACCCTTTGCAACCTCATACCGAGGTTCTATGATGTTGACTCGGGCGAAATACTTATCGACAAAACCGACATCCGTTCTGTCACCCTCTCTTCGCTCCGTGCGAATATCGGCACTGTTCAGCAGGATGTGTATATGTTCTCGGGCACTGTCAAGGAGAATATCGCCTACGGTTGTCCGGGTGCGAGCGACGAAGATATTTCATCGGCGGCAAAGCGTGCAGGTGCACACGAGTTTATCTCGGCTCTCCCCGAGGGTTATGACACCTATGTGGGCGAGCGTGGAGTCAAGCTCTCCGGCGGTCAGAAGCAGAGAATATCCATTGCAAGACTGTTCTTGAAGAATCCGCCCATCGTCATTCTCGACGAGGCAACAAGTGCACTCGATAACGAGAGCGAACGCCTTGTACAAAAATCGCTTGAGGAACTCGCAAAGGGCAGAACGGTGATAACCATCGCCCACAGGCTCACCACAATCAAAAATGCTGCACAGATAGTCGTGCTGACGGAGGACGGAATTGCCGAGCAGGGCAGTCACCGTGAGCTTATCGAAAAAGGCGGACTGTACAGCGAGCTTTACAGTATGTATTCAATAGACTGATTTTTAGACTGATTTTTCCGAAAGGACTGATACAAAAATGCTTAAAAACATTTCCCCCATAATCTCCCCCGAGCTTCTCAAGATACTCATGGAGATGGGACACGGAGACGAGATAGTTATAGGCGACGGCAACTTCCCTGCCGCAAGCATGGCACAGAGACTTGTTCGCCTTGACGGTCACGGTGTGCCCGAGATTCTCGATGCCGTCCTCAAGCTCATGCCGCTTGACACATATGTTGAGTCGCCCGTAGCTCTCATGGAAAACGGTGCGGGTGAGGCTCGTCCCGAGATATGGGCAAAGTACGAGGATATTGTCACGGCAAACGAGGGCGAGAAGTCCTTTGAGCTTATGGAGCGTTACGCTTTCTATGACAGAGCAAAGAAAGCCTACGCCGTTGTTGCAACGGGCGAAACCGCAATTTACGCCAACATAATCCTCAAAAAGGGCGTTGTGAAGTAAGACGGAGGTTATTATGGCTAACGAGAAAAGAGTCCTCGCCTTTGACTTCGGCGCATCAAGCGGCCGTGCGATAATCGGTCACTTTGACGGCGAGAACATACGCCTTGAAGAGGTTCACCGCTTTTCAAACGACCCGGTGAATGTCGGCGGCACGCTCTACTGGGATGTGCTGCGCCTGTTTTTTGAAATAAAGCAGGGTCTGACAAAAGCCAAACTCGCAGGCGGCTTTGACAGCATAGGCATTGACACCTGGGGCGTTGACTTCGGACTTATTGACAAATACGGCTGCCTTTTGGAGAATCCCGTTCACTATCGGGACGCACGCACGCAGGGTCTCATTGAAGAGGTTTTCGAGACCATACCAAAAGATGAGCTTTACGCTCGCACGGGCATACAGTTTATGGAGCTCAACACGCTCTTCCAGCTCTATTCACTCAAAAAGTACCGTCCGCACATTTTGGAGAGAGCGGACAAAATGCTCTTTATGCCCGACCTTTTCGCCTATATGCTCACGGGCAA
>CAZFZW010000022.1:0-13853 GCA_964523465.1 uncultured Clostridium sp.
CTCAAAGAGATAACAATTTATCACCGAAAAGCCTTGTATTTCAAGGCTTTTCTTGCTTTTACAACTGATTTTGATGACTATTTGATGTCCAAAGACACAAAAAACAGGTAAACTCGCTATGAGCTTACCTGTTTTCTTTTCAGTCGCTTACCGCCGAAAGACAATAAGTGCTGCCTAAATAGCAAATTAAGTATAGCACAAATAAACGAAAAAGTCAACTCTGCCTTATTTGTTATTGCAATGTCCGTTTTGTCCTTGGACAGTCTGCGGACAATCTGCGGAAAATCCTTGTTTTCGCTTACTGTTCAGTAAGATTTTTCTGTTTTTCAGAAGATTATTATAGAAGTCTTAACTTTTCACAAAAAGGCTTTTCTTTCTGCTATACTGTTCTTGCTGGCAAAAGTCAGACAAATGTATAACTGGAGGAAAACACAATGAGCAGTCAGGACTTATTTTTGAGGATTAGAGCAATTACACACGCTCTTGACACAATGATTTCCAACAATGGAGATGCAGCTTCGGAGGATGTCAGTATACTGTGCTGGATGCTGAAAGAAGCCGTTGACGAATACGACAAGAAGCGAACAGAAGAATAACAGCAAAAGAGCGGAGGCGTACAACCTCCGCTCTTGCCTTTCTCAGCTAAATACAGCCCTGTGATACGGTTCTTGCAGTTTCCCCGAAGAATTACCCTCCGAAGCGTTACAAACGCTCTGTGTGGCTCTGAGAGGGCTGCTATTCGTCTGCTGTAATATCTGGAATTGCAGATACCCACTCATCAATGACAGCTCGGCTTGCTTCTTTGTCTGCGATGAGAACTTGAAGCCGTTTCTCGTTAATCTTGTACTGCGGACTTTCGCCCAAAGTGTCCCGTACAAACTCGGCTGCTTTCAAATTTCCCTCAGATGCCATTTGAACGGCTTTTATCATCATCAGCATAAGATATGTGCAGTCTTGCTCTGCAAAGCCATATTTCCGCAATATCTCGGCTTGCTCTGCGTTCACTGGCGTATTTGTGATAAGTTGCAATGCCTCTGCCATTGTTCGCTTTCGCCGTCTCGCCTTGCCGCTTGCTATGCCACCTTTACGGGCGATTTCTCGTTGTTCGTCCTCTGCTCTTTCTCTGAAAGAGATTAAGTTATCTTCATTCTTTGACATTGTTTCACCTCCTAAAGATATTGAAAAAGTCTCCCGATTAAGTATGAAAATCCCAAACACAAAAGGCACTTAATCGGGAGAACGCTTCACAATGCGGCGTGTATTGTGAAGTATCAAACAGGCATTAAAACGGAAAAGGATGCGTTTTATGCCCTGTTTAATCGGTAGTTGTGAAAAGCTCGCTCATCATTGTTTCAAGCGTTCCTGCCTGTTCTGTTGCGTTCTTTTCGCTGATAAGCTGTGTATAGCTGTCCATAGGAACGGAGAGCTTGACACCGCTTGATGTGTATTCCGTTTCTGTCTCGGACTTCTTGCCGATAAATAAACGGCTCGCTGTTGCTTCCAACTCTGCAAAGGCTTCAAAGAAGCGTTCGCATTTCTCCAGCTGTCCGAATGTAAGAGGGAATGTTGTTCGCCCGTATGCATCGGAGAGCTTTTCGCCTTTCTGATGTTCAATCACCCTGCGGAAGCGTTGCATTGTTTCAATATCGTTTGTGAAGTCGTGGAGAATATGAAAAGCTGTTGCATCGTCAATTTCCGCTCCCTCAATCTGTAAGAACTGCAAAGCGTTGTTTACTCTGATAGCATAATCAACAGGCTTTTCGCTTTCGCTGAGGGCAGGAACGATTTTCTTTTTAAGCTCGGCAATATAAGACTTTGCTTTGCTGTTCAAAGCTTCAGCCTGTGCCGTAAAGCTGATGTTTGCCTGCTCTCTCTCGCTGTTAAGCTTCTGGAGCAAATGCTCGGCTGTATAGACCTTGTTTGTCAAGCCGTCTGTATACTGCTTGTTTGCCGCTCTGATAGCTTCATCAAGCTGTTTGTTCAGCTTGTGATATTCTCCGATAAGCTGTTCAAGATATGCCTTGAAAAGTACGGTCGTATTCGTGTTGTTGATAATAACATTCATTGTGTATTCCTCCTGTTTCTGCGGCTTTGCCGCTGTAAGTTATCAAAAAGAAAGAAGCAAAGAAAATATATACTCTTGTCTTATTTATATATATCTATATATCTTCTCTATCTCTGTGTCACAATGTTCGCCAAAGCGTAACAATGTTCGTTCAATGCGTCACAATGTGACGCTCAAGTGTCACATTCTTCAAGCAAACTCCGAAAATGGGTTTGCTGTGCTGTCGTTTGCGTTGTCTCGGCTGCGTTTGTTCCTCATTCGTTCAGCTGATTTTGACTCATTCCCGACAACCTCTTTGACGGCTGAAAGATATAGCGAACCATCGTCAAGCCGTTCAATAAGATTAAGCTTTTCCAGCGTGGTGACAGTTTCATTTACAATCTCCACTGGCTCGCCTAAATCAAAAGCAATTTCTTCTGTACACGACGGGAACAGCTTATCGTACTGTATCATTCCGACACTGCGTAGGCTTTTAAGCTGTAGCTGTAAATACACAATGCACATTTTGTCTCCGTTTGTCTGTGAACGCAAAAACTTTATGTGCTTGCTGTCAAAAAAGCCCTCTTTCAGCCGTAGCCAGTAGTATTTTTTCTCTGCACTCACTCACTCGCCTCCTCAATACACTGCTTGTACAGCTTTCGTGCTGATTTCAGCGTGTAAAATGTGCTTTTCCCTCTCCGTTCCTCTTGTCTGATATACAGCCTTAATTCTTCCAGCGTGTCAGGATACCAGTACCCGTGCAAACAGTCGGTAACGATAACAACACCAGCTCTGCGTATTGTTTCGATAGCCTTTCTCACGCTTCTTTCGTCAAGGTCTGCCGCTCGGCTGATTTCCCGAACGTGTATACCCTCATCCCACCCTGTACCGATTAAAGAGAGAATTTTTGCATAGATAGGGTTTTCAAACAGCTGCGGAAATGTTTCCTTGTCGATGCTCTGAAATTTCATTAGCTGTCTGCCCCTTTCAACTGCTGAAGCTTCTCAATAAACGCATCAAAGTTTATCAAGACTTTGTTATTAACAGTGATACAAGGCACTTTGCCTTGTTTGCAAAGCTGTCTTAATGCGTACTCTGACATTAGACCTGTTTTTGCTACCTCTCGAATGGAAAGCATTTTAGGAATATTTGTAGTTTCTGACATTTGAAAAACCGTCCTTTCAAAGTTTAATTTGTGTTTTTTTATATCAACCTGTTGACATTCTTATTATATCGTGGTAATATATGCTTGAACATATGAAAATAAAGTAATTTCGATATTATTTTCGGGAGGTTATATGTTATGGCATACAAAACAGCAATAATCGCATCTCGATTAAAAGATGCTCGTAAATCAATGGGCTACAGTCTCGAATATGTTGCGGAGGCTTGCGAAATTCAACAGTATCAAACGGTTTCAAAGTGGGAGAGCGGAAGCACAACACCATCTCTTGACAAGCTTTTGCTGCTTTGTGAGTTATACGGTTGCGATGTCGGTTATTTTGTTGGAGAATATGACTGTATGACAAGAAAAAATGCAGACATAAAAGCGGAAACGGGACTTTCAGAGGATGTTATAAAACAGTTAAGAACTGATAACGCTTTCTGCAAGTCAAAAATCGAAGCAATAAACAAATTGATTGAATTTGATAACGGAACAATCATAGAAGATATTAGCAAGTTTCTTTTTCACGATTTCAACGGAGAAATTCAAGCAGGGAATGTAAAAATAAATGGAGACAACATCGCCGATGTATTCTTACTTGAAATAATCACTGAATTAAAGGCTTTGCGGCAGAAAACAAACGGAGGTGTAAAGTAATGGCTACAATCACAAAGAGAGGCAACACCTTTCAAGTTGTTGTTTCTATGGGTTATGATAGCGACGGAAAGAAAATCAGAAAAACAACCACTTTCAAGCCTCCTGCAAATACTACTGAGAAGAAAGCAGAAAAGCTTGCAAAAGAATTTGCTTTTGAGTTTGAACAGCGTTGCAAGGGTATGACAGAACTAAAAGAAAATATGCGTTTTGCCGACCTTGTCGAATGGTACTTTGACAATTACGCACCGAACGAATTAAAAGAAGTTACAGCTTACACCTACAAAGGACAGCTTGAAAACCACATTCTGCCTGTATTCGGAAATACAAAGCTCAAGGATTTTAATTCAGCAAAATTGACGGCATTTTTTAAGAAAGTGGAGCTTTCTCCTGCTTCCTGTCGCAAGCTGTATATAATTCTGTGTAGTGTATTCAAAAGAGCGGTACAGCAAGGTTTTATAAAAGAAACACCCTGCACGAATGTGATTTTACCAAAGGACAAACGCAAAGCAGAAGAAAAAAGCCTGTGCTGGAAGAAGCACAAGCTCACAAGCTGCTTGAAATGCTTGAGGGTTATTCTCAGTTTAATACAATCATTAAAGTGCTGTTGTTTACTGGTATGCGTTCGGGTGAATGTTTAGGGTTACAATGGCAAGATGTTGACTTTGAAACAATGACAATTCATATTCAACACAATCTTGCGGATGTAGGCGGTAAACACTGGCTTGATAATCCTAAAACGTCAAGCAGCGTTCGCTTTATCGGTATGAGCGAAGCCCTGAAAAATATATTGCTGGAGCATAAAGCGGAACAGGACAAAAAGAAAAAAGCTGTAGGACGTGCGTACAAATATCCTGATATGGTATTTACTTCAGAACTCGGAAATTATGTCGATAGAAGCTTTCTCAATACACAATTCAAGAAATTTGTTGCCGATACGGATTTCAGCTATATTTCACTTCACAGCTTGCGACACTGCAATGCTACGCTTTTAATAAACAGCGGTATTGATTTGAAAATCGTTTCTGAATTGCTCGGACACTCCGATGTATCAACAACAGCTAACATTTATGCGGATGTATTAGCAAGCTCTAAAGCAAAAGTCGCTGAATTAGTTTCGCTGAAGCTCAAATAATTTTGATGTCTGTGATGACTATTTGATGTCCAACAAGACGAAACGATAATAATTTTTTAGATACGATACATTACGGAAAGCCTTATAAATAAAGGCTTTTCAAGATGATTGAAAATGTTTCAAAACAGCACAATTATAACTCAAAGAGATAACAAATTTATATTAAAATGCTCCGTGTTCCGTTTGGAATACGGAGTTTTTATTTATCAACAAAAACGGTCGTGTATCATTGCGATACACGACCGTTTATTCAGTTCATTCCGGCAGTTCCGACAGCATCGAAAAGACGCTGAATTTCAGCTCTCATTGCGGCATTTTCGGCGGAGGTGAGCTCGGGGTCTCTCTGTATCATTTCGGCGGCGGCACGGCGGGTTTCCTCGAGAGTTTCACGGTCGGATAGCATATCGGCTATCCTCATCTCGGGCAGTCCGTGCTGTTTTGAACCGAAAAATTCGCCCGGGCCACGCAACTTCAAGTCCTCATCGGCGATTTTGAATCCGTCGGTTGTGGATTCCATAACTTTCATTCTCCGCTTGGCGGTGTCGCCTGCGGCATCGGTGATGAGTATGCAGGTGGATCTGTGTTCGCCTCTGCCGATTCGTCCTCTGAGCTGATGAAGCTGAGACAGACCGAACCGCTCGGCGTTCTCAATAACCATTATAACGGCATTGGGTACATCCACTCCGACTTCAACCACGGTTGTTGAAACAAGGAGTTGAATTTCGCCGTTTGAGAAGTCCTGCATGACCTTTTTTTTGTCGGCACTCTTCATCTTGCCGTGCATAAGGCCGACCCTGTAGCCGCTGAATTTGTCTTTTTGAAGCTCCTCGGCATATTTCACGGCAGATGCAAGTTCAAGGTCGTTTTCGCCCTCGTCAACCAGGGGACAGATGAGATAACCCTGCCGCCCTGCATCGAGGTGCTTTTTGACATAATTATAGGCACGCTCACGAAGTTCGGAGGAAACGGCGTAAGTTTCTGTCTTATGCCTGCCGGGAGGCAACTCGTCGAGCACGGAAATATCAAGCTCGCCATAGATTATCAATGCGAGCGTGCGTGGTATCGGCGTTGCAGACATGACATACAGGTGCGGATTCTCGCCCTTTTCGCCGAGAGCATTACGCTGTTCAACGCCGAAACGGTGCTGTTCGTCGGTTATGACGAGCGAGAGCGACTTGAATTTGACATCGGACTGTATTATTGCATGAGTGCCGATGATGAGGTCTGTTTTTCCGTCCCTGAGTGCCGCTTTTTTGCGTTTTTTTTCGGCGGCAGTGTCTGAGCCTGTCAACAGTTCTACCGCTATATCAGTGCCCTCAAAGAGCTTTGAGAAGGTCTTGTAGTGCTGTTCGGCAAGCACCTCGGTGGGGGCCATAAGTGCCGATTGCATCGAATTTTTTGCGGCTGAATAGACGAGGGCTGCCGCAACGGCGGTTTTGCCTGAGCCGACATCGCCCTGAAGCAGACGGTTCATTTGCCTGCCGCTCATCATGTCGTTTATTGCCTCGCTTACCGCTCTGCGCTGTGCGTTGGTCGGGGTGAAGGGGAGACGGGCGAAAAATTCCGAGCTGTAGTCTTTTGCAAGCACTGCGCCGGCGTTTTTCTGTGTGCCGAGACGCATTTTTTGAAGTCCGAGCTGTAATATCAGCAGTTCTTCAAATATCAGCCTGCGGCGAGCCTCCTCGCAGTAATCGGCGTTTTTGGGGAAATGTATGTTTTCTATTGCGTCCCCAAGGCTCATCAGACAATATTTCTCCCTGAGCCACAGCGGAATGGGGTCTTGCAGTTCGTCTTTGCAAGCGGCGAGAGCGGTCTTGACAAGCCGCTCGATGACTTTTGAAGTAAGTCCCTGCGTTTGCGGATAAATCGGCCTTATCCTGTCCGCACCCTCGGCAGGCTCTATCTCGGGTGAATTCATCTCTTTGCGGTAGAGATTTCCCGTTACCTTGCCAAAGAACAGATATTCCTCGCCTACGGTGAGCTTTTCGGCGGCGAATTTACTGTTGAATATTGTGATGCCCATGATGCCGCTGCCGTCGGTTATCTCCGTTTTATAGAGCGTCAGACCCTTGCGGATTACAGCTTTTCTGACAGGCGAGCCGACGATGCCTTTTATGCAGCATATTTCGCCTATTTGGGCTTCTGCAATGCCGCTTATCCTGCTCCAGTCCTCGTAAACACGGGGATAGAGACGCAAAAGGGCGTTGACATCAGAGACGCCAAGCCGCATGAGTAATGCGGCACGCCTCTCGCCAACGCCTTTTAAGTATTTTATATCAGTATCGAGCTTCATATTATTCGACCGAAATGATGAAATAGTATACGGGCTGACCGCCGTTGATGACGGAAATCTCAATATCCGAGCCGAATTTTGCGGTGAGCTTTGAAGCGAGCTCCTCTGCCTGTGCTTCGGTGGTGGAGTTTCCGTAAATTATGGTGACAAGTGAAGACGAGCCACGCTTGAACAGGTGCTTTGTAACTCTGTAAGCCGCCTGGATGACATTGGTTTCAACGGTGGTTATCTTGCCGTTTTCCATGCCGAGAATCTGACCCTCACGCACGGCCTGACCGTCTATTGAGCTGTCTCTTGCGGCGAAAGTGACAAGACCTGTGGAAACCTTTTCTGCCGCTTTCATCATCGTCAGATGGTTTTCTTCGGCGGAAAGTGAGTCGTCAACATTGAGCATAGCGGCAATTCCCTGAGGAATAGTCTTTGTGTGCAGGACATGAACACTGCGCTCTGTCAGCGGATCGACCTGCTCTGCTGCCATGATGATGTTCTTGTTGTTGGGGAGAATATAGACATGCTCCGCAGGAGTTGCGAGAACAGCCTTCAAAAGGTCATCGGTGCTCGGATTCATCGTCTGACCACCGCTGACTATCTGATCTGCGCCAAGCTCGGTGAAAAGCTCGCTGAGTCCGTCGCCGGAAGCGACTGCGACATAGCCGAACGGCTTAGTCGGCTCAACTTCCTTGATAGGTTCGGACTGATCTGCGGGAGCTGAGCCCCACTGAGCGTTCTGATGCTGCTGACGCATATTTTCTATCTTCATATTCACAAGCTGTCCGTATTCAATGCCTTTTTGAATGGCGTTGCCCGGAGCATTTGTGTGAACATGAACCTTGATTATCTGCTCATCGTCAACCACAACAACGCAGTCGCCGATAGATTCGAGATAAGCACGAAGTTCTCTGGGGTCTTTGTTATTTTCACGGTTTGCGATAAACTCCGTGCAGTAGGTGAAGCGAATATCGGCATCCGCCATACCTGCGGCGCTTATTTCTGCGGCACTCTGCGAGGGCGTCTCGGGCGCGGAAATCTCGACCTGCTTGCCGTTGAATACTGCTGACATGGCTGTGAAAATGCAGACAAGTCCGCTGCCACCTGCATCGACAACCCCGGCCTTTTTGAGCACGGGGAGGATGTTCGGCGTGTCTGCGAGAGCTGCCTTTGCGCCGTCGAGAGCTATGTCAAAAACCTTTACCGCATCGTTTTCTCCGTCATCCACGGCCTTGCGTGCATATTCGGATGCAGTGCGTATTACTGTCAAAATAGTGCCTTCCGTCGGCTTCATAACGGCCTTATAAGCCGATTTGCTGCCGCGCTCAAGAGCCGAGGCTATCGCTGCACCGTCAGCCTCTTCGAGTCCCTTGAGACCCTTTGAAAATCCACGGAAGATGAGTGAGAGAATAACGCCCGAGTTACCTCTTGCGCCTCTGAGCAGACCCGATGCAACGCAGGCGGCTATTGAGGCGACAGTCTCATTGTCTCCCTTGACGGAAACTTCCCTTGCAGCATTGGTTATTGTCATCGACATATTTGTGCCGGTGTCGCCGTCGGGCACCGGGAAGACGTTGAGTGCGTCTATCTCCTGGCGGCGTGCAGTTATGCTCTGTGCTGCGCTGACAACGGCGTTTCGCAGCAGAACTCCTGTTATATTCATTTTATTTTCCTCCCAAAGCAGAAAAACTGCTAAACGGTTTTATTCGTTATTCATTCCGTCAACATAGACATTGACTGCCTTGACCTGAAGCTCCGTGGCTTCCTCGACGGTGTATCTCACCTTGTTGACAATGCTCTTGCAAATAGCGGCAATATTCACTCCGTAAGTGACAATGATGTGCAGGTCGATGACGAGACCGTCGTTGTCTTTGTGTACGGAAATGCCCTGGTCGGCATATGAATGGGCGTTCTTTTTGAGCTTGGCACGGATGCCCTGACGCATATTGCTGTTGGCCATGCCCGCTACGCCGAAGCATGAAGATGCGGCGTTGCCTATGAGCGAGACGAAGTAGGGCTGTGCTATCTCGATAACGCCGAGATGGTTTTCAAGTTTTATCAAGGGATGTCCTCCTTTCAAAAATAGGTTCATCCAATCAATTTATTATACTACAAAATTCCAATTTAATCAAGCTCTTTGAGAAATCTCGTCAACGCATCCTGCCATTCGGGCAGACGGGCGAAGCCTGCATCGTCAAGGCAACGCTTGGAAAGGCGTGAATTTTCAGGCCTGAGAGCTTTCGCAGGATACTCGGCGGTGGTGCAGGGGATTATCTCGGTTGCCTTTTTGCCCTGACGCATTATTTCGCTTGCAAACTGTGCCCATGTGCAGTAGCCTTCGTTTGATGCGTGATATGTGCCGTACTTCTCGGTCTTTATCATGTCGCATATAAGCCTTGCGAGGTCGGGCGTATAAGTCGGAGAGCCTGTCTGGTCATCGACTACGGTGAGGCTGTTGTGTGTGTCGGCAAGGCGAAGCATGGTTTTGACGAAGTTGCCGCCGTTTATGCCAAAGACCCACGAGGTGCGTATGATGAAGTGCTTTTCGCATTTCTTCGCCGCTTCCTCGCCGCCGAGCTTTGTTTTGCCGTAGACATTCTGCGGTACAGTGGGGGAGTCGATCTCAAGCGGTTGAGTGCCGCTGCCGCCGAAAACATAATCGGAGCTTATATACACAAGCTTTGCGCCGCATTTTTGACAGGCGAGAGCTATGTTCTCCGTGCCGTCAACATTGACTTTTTTGCAGTTTTCCTCGTCGTCCTCCGCCTTGTCCACGGCAGTGTAAGCGGCACAGTGAACCACGGCATCGGGCTTGAGGGCGAGAATAAAGTCCTCGGTGCTCTTTTTGTCTGTTATATCAAATTCGTCTCTGTCTGCGCCTATCGGCTCATCGTGAAGCTCGTTTAAGCGTTTGATAACATCGTAACCGAGCTGACCGTTTGCGCCTGTGACAAGAACTTTCATAATTTAAACATCCTTTTATCAGTTTTTGAGGCTCTGGAGCGGAGCGGGTATTCTGCCGCCTCTGGAAATCATTTTTGCGGGGGAAGAGGTGTTGAGCGGCATTATCGGCCCCGAGCCGAGCAGACCGCCGAAATTCAGTTCCTCGCCTGCCTGCTTGCCGATGGCAGGTATGAGGCGTACCGCCGTTGTTTTGGAGTTGACCATGCCGATTGCTGCCTCATCCGCTATAACGGCGGAGAGTACGTCTGCGGTTGTGTCTCCGGGCACAACTATCATATCAAGTCCGACGGAGCACACGGCAGTCATGGCCTCCAATTTTTCGATTTTCAGCACACCAGAGCGTGCGGCGTCTATCATGCCGGCATCCTCCGAGACGGGAATGAATGCACCCGAAAGGCCACCGACATGGGATGAAGCCATTGTTCCGCCTTTTTTGACAGCGTCGTTTAGCAGTGCGAGTGCCGCAGTTGTGCCGTGTGCGCCGCATTGCTCAAGTCCTATCTCCTCGAGAATATGAGCGACTGAATCACCCACGGCAGGTGTGGGTGCGAGGGAGAGATCGACTATGCCAAACGGTACATCGAGTCTGCGTGAGGCCTCGCTTGCAATAAGCTGACCCAGACGGGTTATCTTGAATGCGGTCTTTTTTATCGTGTCGGCAACAGCTGTAAGGTTGCCGTCGGGAATCTTTTTGAGCGCACAGCGAACCACTCCCGGGCCGGATACGCCGACATTTATCACGCACTCGGGCTCGCCCGGGCCGTGGAATGCACCTGCCATGAACGGATTGTCCTCGGGCGCATTGCAGAAAACAACAAGTTTTGCCGCACCGATGCAGTTGTTGTCGGCTGTCAATTCGGCGGCCTCTCTTATGATTTTGCCCATCATTGCCACGGCATCCATATTTATACCGGCCTTTGTAGAGCCTATGTTTACGCTTGAGCAGACGTGCTCAGTTGCCGCCAAAGCCTCGGGGATGCTTCTGATCAGAGCCTCATCACCGGGTGCAAAGCCTTTCTGGACAAGAGCCGAGTAACCGCCGATAAAATTAACGCCTATTTCACGGGCAGCTTTTTCGAGTGTTACGGCATATTTTACGGGGTCGCCGCCGGAAGCCGCCGCAAGCATCGCAATGGGTGTTACTGCGACACGCTTGTTGATTATCGGCACGCCGTATTCCTTTTCTATTTCGTTGCCGACCTTGACGAGATTTTCGGCACGGCGAGTTATCTTGTCGTAAACCCTGCGGCACGAGTCGTCAATATCCTGCGAGCAGCAGTCGAGCAGGGAAATGCCCATGGTAATGGTTCGTATATCTAAATTTTCATCCTCGATCATACGAATAGTTTCGAGAATGTCGCCTGTATTTATCATGAAAATGACCTCTCAAAGAAAATGAATCATATGTGGTACATTGAATCGAAAACGGCTTCGTGCATAACATGGATGTCAAGATTGTGCTCACGGCCGAATCCTGTCATAATATCCGAAAACTCGGAGAGGGAAACGGTGCATTTTTCCATGTCAACGAGCATTATCATGCAGAAAATATCCTGAAGAACGCTCTGCGTAACTTCGGTAACATTTACATTGAGAGATGAGCATTTGCCCGACACCTCTGCGAGTATGCCTATCATATCCTTGCCTGTAACGGTTAAAACGGCTCTCATTTTTTACGCTCCTTATTTTCAGACTGATTTACATTATATTCTACCATATTTTATGCTGATTCTCAATACTGCTCCAATAAATAAACTTTTTTGTGTTTAGCACTGTTACTGTGCCGAAAAATATGTTATCATAATACATATAAAACCCACGGAGGGACAACGATGCCGCACAGAATAATCGATACTCATGTTCACACGGACAATTCACCCGACGGTCATCATTCCGCGATGTATATGTGCGAATGTGCCGAAATGTCGGGGCTCAGGGCGATAGTCTTTACCGACCATGTTGAGGCCGATGCATACAGGCGTGACCACTATGACAGGGTGGCTTTGCAGTCGTTTATTGATGTCACGAAGGCTCGGTCTGCGTTTTGCGGCAAGCTTCTGGTCTGCACGGGAATCGAGTTGGGACAGCCTATGTACGATGTCCCGACGGCCGAAAAGATAATAACCGACCTGCCGTATGATTTTGTTATAGGTTCCGTACACAATCTCAAGGATGAAAAGGATTTTATGTATCTTGACTATTCCTCGCTCGATGTGACGGATGTGCTCAATCGTTATTTCGATGAGCTGATAAAGCTTGCACGCTGGGCAAAATTCGACTCCCTCGCACATCTGACTTATCCGTTGAGATACATTGTCGGTGAGCACGGAATACAGGTTGATATAAATGAATTCTCGGACAAGATAGACGAAATACTGACACTGCTCGTTGAAAACGGCAAGGCACTCGAAATTAACACATCGGGACTTCGCCAAAAGCTCGGCAGAACAATGCCCGAGGAGGATATAGTCAGGCGTTTCCATCAGCTTGGCGGAGAGATGGTGACTGTCGGCTCTGACTCGCATTACGCAAAGGACATCGGCGCAGGAGTGACCGAGGGAATGGAAATAGCAAAGCGCAGCGGATTTGACAGTGTGACGCTGTTCCAAAACCGCACGCCCGTTCAGATACCCATAGAATAAGAGGTGTTTTTATGAAAATCGAGCTTCGAGTCAACGCAAAAATAAATCTGTTTTTGGATATTCTGGCACGCCTCCCGAGCGGCTATCATTCGCTGTTTATGGTTATGCAGTCGGTGTCGCTTGCCGATAATTTGATGCTCAGCGAGAATGGCTGCGGCAAGATAAGGCTCACCTGCTCCGAACCCGAGCTGCCTACGGACGAAAAGAACATAGCTTACCGTGCGGCACAGGCGTTTTTGCAGGCGGCAGGACTTGAGGGCAGGGGCGTGGATATACACATTGAGAAAAACATCCCCTTTGAAGCGGGACTTGCCGGAGGAAGTGCGGACGGTGCAGGCGTTATTGTCGGCTTAAATGAACTTTTTTCAACGAATTTCAGCTCCCGTGAGCTGTGCGATATAGGACTGAAGATAGGCAGTGATGTGCCGTTTTGCATTATGGGCGGCACGATGCTCTCCCAGCACACGGGTGGCATACTTTCGCCGCTACCGAATCTTCGTGAGTGCTATGTGGTGCTTGCAAAGCCGTCATCGGGTGTCTCCACCGCAAGGGCGTATGGCGATTTCGATTCGGCACAGTTTATTTATCATCCGAACAAGGTCGGTATGCTCGATGCAGCGGCTAACGCCGATTTTGATGGCATATGCCTCCATGCAGGCAATGTTTTCGAGCAGACAATCGAAGTGCCCGAGCGAGTCAGGATAAAGAGCGTTATGCGCCGCCACAATGCATCCCTTGCACAGATGAGCGGCAGCGGCCCGACCGTGTTCGGCTTGTTCGAGAACGAGGCAGATGCAATCAAATGTCGTGATGAGCTTAAAAACAGCGGACTGGTTAAGAGCGTCCACCTGTGCAAAACCGCTCCGACGGGTATGGAAATACATAAAACTGTGTAAAGGCATATCACTTTACTTATAAAAACCAAGAAAGCGAACAGTGTGGAGTCTGTTCGCTTTCTTGGTTTTTGG
>CAZFZW010000023.1:0-13571 GCA_964523465.1 uncultured Clostridium sp.
AGCTCCCTGCGACTATTCTTTCACGCTGTCAGCGTTTTGACTTCAAGCGAATAACACCCGAGGACATTTGTGCAAGACTTCAGTTTGTCGCAGAAAAAGAGAATATAGTACTCGACCCGGACGCCGCTTCACTCATAGCAAAGGTTGCAGACGGTGCTCTGCGTGATGCACTTTCGCTTTTGGATCGCTGCTGTGCTGTGGATGAACACATTACAAGCGATGTCGTCACAAGAAGTGCGGGCCTTGCAGGCAGAGATTACCTCATTCGCCTGTCCGACTGTATAATAAAAAAAGACTGTGCCTCGGCACTTTCGATATTAAACGAACTGCATATGAATTCCTGCGACATGGAAAAGCTGTGCTCGGAATTTATGTTCCATCTGCGTGATTTGATGATTGTCAAAACCGTCAAATCCGCTGATGATATTCTCATCGCCACCGAGCATGAGCTTGAGCAGCTCAAAACTCTTGCGGATAAATTTCCGCTTGAAGAGTTGCTTTATGACCTGAATGTTGTCGAGGACACTTTCTCGCAGATAAAACGTTCGTCAAATAAGCGTATTCCGCTTGAAATGGCTTTTGTCAAAATCTGTTCTGAGCAGTTTGACTGCGGCAGTGACGCACTTTTAAAGCGAATCGCAGCACTTGAGGCGAAATTGGAGTCTGGCGTGACTGTAGTTTCAAAACCCACGGCTAAAGTGAAATCAGCCGAGCCTGTATCCCCACCGCCGACGAAAACAGCAGCTCCCGTTGAAGAGAAAAAGCCCGCTGAAATAAAACAGCCCGAACCGGTCGAGAAAAAGGAGCAGGAGTCAAAACCTGTCGCTTCCGCTCCCGCAGCCGCTGCGGCGGACAGCACAAACGGCGAGACAGTCATCTTCCCGCAATGGGCGGATGTCATAGAGGAACTCAGAAAAACCGATATGCCTCTTGTGGGTCTGTTGAACGGTGCATCCGGCTATCAGCGTGACAATTTCGTTTTGATAAAGAGCGACAATTCCGCACTTTCCTCATTTATCAGACAGGATATGCATGCGGCATTCCTTTCAAAAGCGGTCTTTGCCGTAACAGGCAAGCATTATAAAATCGGACTTTATAAAGCTCCCGAGCCGAAAATCAGCAATGATCCGCTCGCAGGACTTATTAAAAAAGTAGACGAATTTAAAAACAGTTAACGGAGGTAAATATTATGAAGGCAAGAATCCCCGGTGCCCAGCAGGGCGGCAGTGCAAATATGATGAAGAAAATCCAGCAGATGCAGGAGGATATGGCTCGCATCCAGCAGGAGGTTGAGGAGAGCGAATTTTCCGCAAGCGTAGGCGGCGGAGCTGTCGAAGTTACCGTCAACGGCAAGCACGAAGCTCTTTCAATCAAAATGAATCCCGATGTCATCGACCCCGAAGAGCCGGAGATGCTCGAGGATCTTCTTATAGCCGCTTTCAATGAGAGCATCAGAAAGGCAAACGACGCTATGGAGCAGGGCATGGAGAGAGCCAAGGGCGGACTTTCCATCCCCGGACTGTTCTGATATGGCACAGAAAAATGCGGCTCCGCTCGCAAGGCTCATTGAGCAGTTTGAGCGACTGCCGGGAATCGGCAGAAAAAATGCACAGCGGCTCGCTTATCATGTTTTGTCGATGAGTGACGAACAGGCAAAGAATTTTGCCGAGTCAATTCTCGAGGCCAAAACCAAAATTCACCGCTGTCCCGTCTGCTGTGATTTAACAGACGCAGAGCTTTGCCCGATTTGCAAAAGCCCTTCGAGAGACAAAAGTGTTATCTGCGTGGTCGAGGACCCGAAAGCGGTCATGGCCGTTGAACGAACTCATGAATACGGCGGACTTTACCATGTTCTGCACGGTCTGATTTCGCCTATGAACGGTGTCGGCCCCGATGACCTTTGCGTAAAAGAACTTATTGCAAGACTCTCGGACGGAGAAGTAAAAGAGCTTATCATGGCAACCAATACGACTGCCGAGGGCGATGTTACGGCACTGTTTATTTCAAAGCTCGTCAAACCGCTCGGCGTTAAAGTTTCCCGTCTCGCTTACGGTATTCCCGTCGGTGCAGACCTCGAATATGCGGACAATTTCACCCTCACAAAAGCCATTGAGGGCCGAAAAGAGCTTTAATAAAACTCGGGGCAAAGAAAAGTTTTCCACATTCTTTTAGTTTTCCACATACCTGTTTTCCACATTCTCCACATCGCCTTTTTGAGGTGTGTGGAAAAGGAAAAGATTTCCTCATACGATGTGGAAAAGTCGAAACGGCAAAAGCGTTTATTTTAAAGGGCAAGAGGTACTTTTCCTCACTTTCAACACCCTCTACTACTACTACTACTAAATATATTATTTATTTATTCATTACAGACAGGAGGATCTTTTATGAAATTCAGTTGCGGCACGGCAGAACTGTCTGAGGCTTGCCTCAATGTTCAAAGGGCAGTGTCAACAAAAACCTCAATACCTGCGGTGGAAGGAATCCTCATAAAAGCCATGAGCGGTCAGCTTGTTTTGACAGGATATGACCTTGAGCTCGGAATAAATACTTCCATAAAAGCTACCGTTGAGGAAGAAGGCTCGATAATCATCAATGCCCGTATCCTCTGCGATATTTTAAGAAAGCTTCCCGGTGACAGCGTCAGATTCGAGTCCGACGCAAGACTGCTTGCAAGCATTGTCAGCGGTAACGCAAAATATTCTCTTATCGGTATGAGTGCCGATGAATATCCCGAACTGCCGAGTGTTTCTGGCGGCTATCCTATTATAATAAATCAGGGTATGCTCAAGGATATGGTTCGTCAGACCATATTCGCCGTTGCGGTCAATGACAGCAAGGTTGTCCACACCGGTGTAAAGTTCGAGATAAGCGGCGATATATTAAAGCTTATTGCAATCGACGGCTTCAGACTGGCTGTAAGAAAAGAGAAGATAGACTATTCGGGCGAGGATATTTCATTCATCGTTCCGGCAAAAACTCTGTCTGAAATAATGAAGCTTATGAATGACGACGACGGCAATATTTCGCTCGGAGTCGGCAAACGTCACATCGTTTTCGAGATAGGCTCATACAGCGTTGTATCGAGACTTCTTGAGGGAGAATTTCTCAACTACGAGTCCGCTATCCCCGCAAAATGCTCAACAAGAGTAAGAGTGAACACCCGTGATATGATAAATTCAATCGACCGTGCTTCGCTCATCATCAGCGAGAAATACAAAAGCCCTATCAAGTGCGTGTTCTCCGATAATATGATAAGACTTTCCAGTGTCACATCTCTGGGTACGGCAAGCGACAGCGTCGGTGCTCAGATAGAGGGTGATGATGTTGAGATAGGTTTTAATAATAAATATCTCACCGATGCTCTCAGAGTTGCGGATTCCGATGAAGTTAATTTCAAGTTGAACGGCCCCGTTTCTCCGATAATCATTCTGCCGCCCGAGGGAGACAGCTTCCTGTTCCTCGTCCTGCCAGTCAGAATAAAGAGTGAATAAGAAGGATAAAAATGGTTAAAAAAATCAAAGTTAAAGTAAAAGAAAAGCCGATTATCGAAAAGAAGATAGACACCGAGTTTATCCGCCTTGATTCTTTTTTGAAACTCTGTGATGTTGTCGCCACGGGCGGACACGCAAAGTTTGTTATCCAGGAGGGCGAAGTTAAGGTAAACGGCGAGGTATGCACTTCGAGAGGAAAAAAACTTCGCTCGGGTGATTGTGCCGAATTTGAACATAAGATTTTTAAAGTGATCTGAATATGTATGTAAGCGAACACAACGCAAAAAATTTCAGAAATCTCGAGGCTGTGACTTTTTCGCCGGACAGGACTATTAACATAATCTTCGGCGAAAACGGTCAGGGCAAGACTAATCTCATTGAGAGCATCTGGCTCTTTACCGGTTGTCACAGCTTTCGCACGAGAAAAAATTCACAGCTTATACGGGAGGACTGCGAGTGCAGTAAGCTTGATATAAGCTTTTTTGCTTTTGACAGAGAACAGGATGCGGCGATTGAGCTTAACGACAAAAAGACGGTTTTTTTAAACGGAGTTAAAAAGGACACCCCTCGCAGACTTATCGGTGAATTTCCGGCTGTCATGTTTTCTCCTGCCACGCTGTCAATAGTCAAGGACGGCCCGAGCGAGAGAAGAAAGTTTGTTGACATTGCGATAAGCCTTGTTAAACCGAATTATGCGGGCGTGCTTTCAAAATATATAAAGACACTCTCCGAGCGAAACGCACTTTTGCGTCAGGCGGCATCGGGCAGTGTCAGTGACGATATGTTTTTTTCATGGGATGCACAGCTTTCCGCTACGGGTGCGAGGATATTAAAATACCGCTTTGATTATATAAAAATGATAAAGGAAAAGGCGGCTGAAAATTATTCGGGAATAACCGCAGGGCGTGAAAAGCTCAGTGTCAGATATGACACCTTCTGCAATGCGACAGATTTTGACGAACAAAAGGCTGCACAGATAATGCTTGAAACTCTCGAAAAGAATCGGGAGACCGACATAAGACGGCAATTTACGGGCACAGGGCCGCACAAGGATGATTTGTCGTTTTTCATAAACGGCAGGAATGCAAGAATTTACGGCTCTCAGGGTCAGCAGCGTTCATGTGCGCTGTCGCTCAAATTGGCGGAGGCTGATATACTCGAAACAGTCACGGGCGAAGCACCGATAATTTTACTCGACGATGTTATGAGCGAACTTGATGACGGCAGACAGGAGCTGCTGCTTGAACGCCTCGGAGACAGACAGGTGTTTATCACCTGCTGTGACCCGTCTCAGCTTTTGAGACTGCAAAAAGGCAAGGCATTTGAAATGACGGACGGCAGTTTGTCCGAAATATGAACGGAGGTAGTTTAAATGTATCTGCATCTCGGCCAGGATAAAGTTGTGAGTATGGAAGAGATAATCGGTATTTTTGACCTCGATACCTCCACCGTTTCAAAGGCGACAAGAGATTATCTTGCAAAGGCCGAAAAAGACGGAATTGTCACGAATGTATGCACAGACCTTCCAAAGTCGTTTATTATCTGCCGTGACAGAAACGGAAAAACTCAGGTGTATATATCCCAGATTTCATCCGCAACACTGTTAAAGAGAACCGAATATGTCGGCAGTCTCGCAAATATGAAATGAAAAATCCGCTTGGAGTAGTCAAACTTCAAGCGGATTATTTTTCAGTCTTTTACTTTTACAAGCAGCTTCGAGCCGATGTGGCCGAAGAGTACCTCGTTTATGCTCAGATACTCGAATTTATCAAATTCGCCTTCGCCTTTTATCATTATATCCATATCTATGCCGGAAAGGCTTACTCTGCCGCCCGAGTCACGCAGACCGCAACGCTCATAGAAAGCTTTTCTACGCATGGTGTTTGGTTTACTCTGAATCGGTTTTTCAATTTCGAGCAGAAGTCTGCGTCTTGGGAAGATATCGCACAGAGCGTCGATCACTTTTGTTCCCAGCCCCTGGTCTCTTTTTTTGCTGTCCACTGCAAAATACATCAAAAGCACACTTTTTGAGCTACAGGCGGTAAAAGCCATTGCACAGGGCTCACCGTCCTCATAGGCGCAGAACATTTTAATTTCGCCCTTTTTTCTCAATTTATCGAGCCTTGAAAAAGGTATACGCTCTATGAGCGGAAAAGCTTCTCTGTAAAGAGACTTTATGTACCCAATATCCATTTGTGAAACTTCTCTTAAAATCATTTTTTCCCCCTGATTTTTTCAAAAGCGTTCATAAAATAAAAATGTATCCTACTGTTATAATAAAAATAATAAGGCAGTAGAACACCGTATATATAATAACCGAAAAAAAATGAAAAATATGTTAAAATAAGAAAATAACGAAAAATTTTTGAATATTTGAAAAATATGTCGATTAATCTGACAAGAAAAAGGACACACCGTAAAGTGTGTCCTTAAAAAAAGTTTGATTTGTTTATCAGTCGATGGTCTTGACAAGTTCTTTAAGATAAGCCTTGAAGTCCTCGCCTATTTCGGGATGCTTGAGAGCAACTTCGCAGTTTGCCTTCATAATGCCGAGCTTATTGCCCATGTCATAGCGAATGCCGTCGAAATCGTAAGCGATAAGGTCGCCTCTTGCGCCAAGCTCGCTCATGACATCGGTAAGATACATCTCTTCGCCGGGCTTGATGTCGTTAAGACCGTTCTCGAGCATACCGAAAACCTCGGGCGGCAGAACAACTCTGCCGAGGATAGCATAATTCGACATAACCTGCTCGGGGGTCGGCTTCTCGATAATCTTGTGGCAGTTCATCGCTCTGCCCTCAAGCGGAGAAACATCGAGTGAGCAGTACATTGAAATAAGCTCATCGGGAACTTCCTTGACACCGACAACGCCCTTGCCGAACTTGTCATAAGCTCTGCAAAGCTGTGCGGTAACGGGGTCGTCACTTATTGTAACATCGTCGCCATAGAGAACTGCAAAAGGCTCATTGCCGACAAAGCTCTTGCCGCAGAGAATTGCGTGGCCCAGACCCTTGGTCTCCTTCTGACGGACGAAATATATGTTAGCGAGATTTGCGACTGCTTTGACATCCTCGTAAATCTTCTCCTTGCCTTTCTTGCCCTTAAGGTTTGTCTCAAGCTCGAAAGCATGGTCGAAGTGATCCTCTATAACGCCCTTACCTCTGTTGGTGATGATAAGGATGTCCTCAATTCCGGCTGCAACAGCCTCTTCGACAAGATACTGGATAGCGGGCTTGTCAACGATGTTGAGCATTTCCTTCGGAACAGCCTTGGAAGCCGGAAGAACTCTTGTGCCGAGACCTGCCGCAGGAATAATCGCCTTTTTAACTTTCATTTTGTACCGAACCTTTCATTTTTTATTTAATAATAAGCTGGACTAAAGCTAAAAGCATACTGTATACAATATCATAACCGATATAAGCCGCAAATGCAAGCAAAATCGAAGTTCCGCCTTTGCGGATTGTGACGACTTCAAATTCACGGTCGTTTGGGAACTGCGAACGGATTTTCTTGACCTTTGAAACAACGCTCTTCTTGTAAAGCGGATTTGCGATAAAGCCGGCAAAAAGACGAACGGCAAACTGAATCAAAAGCATCGGTATTATCGGCAGCATTGCTGAAGCCGCAGACTGAAGTGCCGAGGTTATCTCCGCCTGAGACGCAGTGAGTAACGCCTCGGAATAAAGTTCATAAGCACTTTGGAAAGCGTCAAGCTTTGCTGTGAAAGGCAGTGTGAATGCGAGCAGAACGCCGAGGAAAATTAGACCTTCTTTCCACATCTTTCTGAAAAAGAACCAGTAAGGAGTGAAGAAAAACGACGCCCAGTTAAAGGTTACTTTTTTCTTCTTGTCTGCCATGGCCTTGAACTTCGGGATGTATCTCGAACTTGCAGACTGCACGGTGCAGGCAATGTCCTTGACTTTTGCACCGTCAATTTCACTCTCGGGGTCGAGAGTCACGCCGTAAAGATAGGGGTTGCCGGCCTCGCCGACATTGAAAAACGGATTATATGCCTGTTGCTGCTGACCTGCGTGACCGAGCGGTGCGCCGCAGTTAATGCAGTTGAGAGCGTTTTCGTCATTTCTTGCGCCGCACACGGGGCAAAGCTGAGAAATGCCCGAGGATGCTTTCTGCTCCTGTTCGGCGTGCTCGAATTTCGGTGTCTCAGGCTGCCATGAATAATTTTCCGAATGGAGCGCACGGTTAACACACTCGCCGTTTTCTTCCCAACACGAGCGGTGCTGAGGTGTGCCGCACACGGGGCACACAACTATATCATCATTTGGTTCAAACGCCTTGCCGCAGGCAGGGCAGGTCTGACCGATAAATTCCATAAACTCTCTTCCTTTCCGCATCAGAGCAAAACACTGCTCTTTGTCCCTTAATTATATCACAGGTTATATAGAATATTGTAGCCGAAATTGAGATAAATTTCAATTATTATGTGAACAAACCGTATTTTTGGAATAACTTATGTAACCGAAGGTAAATTCTGCTTTACTTTATGACTTGTTTTGAGTATAATGTTAAGCGTAAAAGACTAATTTTTTTAACGAGGTTTTTCTATGCTGCAATTTGAAGAGTTGAGACTCGAGCTCAACGATAATAAGCAAAAGTTAAATGAGCTTCGTGAGGCGTTGGGACTTGACGCACTCAAGGAAGAAATAGCAAAACTCGAGGAACAGACCGCCGCAGAGGAATTTTGGGGCGATATAGAAAATTCGCAAAAGGTACTTCAGCGTATCAGCCAGCTCAAAAACAAAGTTGCCGCTTATACTTCGCTTGAATCCGCATTTGACGACACGATGACTCTCATAGAGCTCGCAGACGAGGAAGAGGATCTGGGAATGTTTGACGAATGCCGTGAGGGCGTGACCGCATTTGAAGAGGAGCTTGAAAAGCAGACTCTCAGCACACTTTTGAACGGTGAATATGATGCGAAAAACGCACTGCTCACTTTCCATGCAGGAGCAGGCGGAACAGAGGCTCAGGACTGGACACAGATGCTTGTCAGAATGTATCAGCACTGGGGCGAAAAGCATGATTTCAAGGTGAGTATGCTCGACTTCCTCGACGGCGATGAGGCAGGACTTAAATCCGCCGTACTGCTCGTTGAGGGTGAAAATGCTTACGGTTATTTAAAGGGCGAAATGGGTGTTCACCGCCTTGTGCGTGTCTCCCCGTTTGACTCATCGGGACGCAGACACACATCTTTCGCTTCTCTCGAAGTAATGCCCGAAATTGACGACAACATCGAAGTTGAAATAAATCCAGACGATTTGAGAGTCGATACCTACCGTGCATCGGGTGCAGGCGGACAGAAGGTCAACAAGACTTCCTCCGCAGTGCGTATCACACATATCCCCACGGGAATCGTCGTCTCCTGCCAGATAGAGCGCAGCCAGCATCAGAACCGTGAAGTTGCGATGCGTATGCTCAAGTCAAAGCTGCTTGAAATCAAGGAGCGTGAGCACCTTGACAAGATAGAGGATATCAAGGGCGATCAGAAAGAAATCGGCTGGGGCAGCCAGATTCGCTCTTATGTCTTTATGCCCTATACCCTCGCAAAGGATCACCGTACAAGCTTTGAAAACGGCAACATCAACGCCGTTATGGACGGCGACCTTGACGGCTTCATCAACGCATATCTCAAAATGGAATCATTAAAGAATCAGGATTGATGATATGAAAATAATCGACATTTCCCGAGACCTGCTTAATACGGAAATTTATCCGGGCGACCCTGTGCCGCACGCCGAATTTGTCAGTTTTATAGATGAAAATTCAGCGTGCAACCTTTCAACGGTTTTTGCCTGCGTTCACACGGGCACTCATGCCGATGCGCCGCTGCATTTCATAGATGACGGTGCGTGTATCGATGAGTTGCCACTTGAACCGTTCATAGGGCCATGCAAGGTTATCGAAGTTCCCGAAGGGCCGATAACCGGACAGGACATCAACGAAAATTTTCCGCAAAACTGCGAGCGAATACTCATAAAGAGCGGCGGAAAGGCCTATTTTCTTGAGTCTGCCGCACAGGAGCTTGCCGCACTCGGTTTAAAGCTCATCGGTACTGATTCGCTCTCGGTCGGTACGAAAGGAAATCAGATTGCGCCGCACAAGGCGTTTCTCGGGGCGGATGTCTGTGTACTTGAGGGACTTTCCCTCGACGAGACGGAGCCGGGCGATTATTTTCTTTTTGCAGCTCCGATAAAGCTCGGCGGACTCGAGGGAGCACCCGTCAGAGCGGTACTTGTAAGCGATTACATCTTTTGGAGCAAAAACTGAATTCAGAAATATGGGAGATTAGAGGAAAGCAGTTCCTCATTAGTGAAAGGGTACGATTTAAAATGAAGCGTTTTCTGGACGTTTTTCTAAGCCTTGCGGCTATAATTGTTCTGTCTCCGCTGATGCTCTTAATCAGTATAATCATTCTTATTGACAACGGAAAACCCGTAATTTTCAGTCAGGACAGAGTCGGAAAAGACGACAAGCTGTTCAAAATTAAAAAATTCCGCACGATGCGTACCGATGCACCGAATGTTGCAACGGCAGAACTTGAGCAGTCGGATGCTTATATCACGCACTTCGGCAAGTTTTTGAGAAAGACGAGCCTTGACGAACTGCCGCAGCTTGTAAATGTTCTCAAAGGAGATATGAGCTTCATCGGCCCTAGACCGCTTATTCCGGAAGAAAGCCATATCAGAGACATTCGCCGTGAATACGGCGTTTATGCCGTGCGTCCCGGTCTGACCGGCTGGGCACAGGTCAACGGCAGAGACTGCCTTTCCGATGAAGAAAAAGCTGCATATGACCGTGAATATATTGAAAAAAAGTCTCTGTGGTTTGACACAAAGATATTTTTCCGTACTATCTGGGTCGTGCTCACCGGCAAGGATGTAGTAGAGGGTGGAATGAAACACGGAGATGAAGAATAAAAGTTACCGTTGTTTTCGCAGTTTGATAACAGCCAATGTCAGATAAAAATCATATTCAATAAGGTTTATTCATTTTGTCTGTGTCAATCACCGCAAACAAAAAACCGCCGCCGCAAAAGCGGCAACGGTTATTTTAATCTGCACTGTCTGTGACATTCGGCTCATGCTACGCCGAGATATTCCTCAAGGCACTGATTGGAGGCTTTCATTTTTTTCGCATCCTCCACGCCGACATATCTCCAGTGCCACGGCTCGAATGTGATTTTTGTTATGTCCTGTTTGTCCTTGGGGTATCTGAGCACAAAACCGTAATCGGCGGCGTGTTCGCAGAGCCATTCATATTCTTTAGTGTTTTCAAAGCTCTCGTAAATCGACAGAATATCCACGCAAAGACCTGCATTATGTTCGCTCGTCTGCGGCGGCAGGATTATCTCGGATGCCATGACAGTGGCTTCTTTTTTACTGTAACCCTGATTCATATAAAGGCTTATGCGTGACTCGAAGTTTCGCTTCTGATGAGCGACTGTTCTGTAGCCTGAAAGCGGAGAGAGAGTCAGCCCGTCCTCGAGTGCGGCGTTATACATTTCTATATAATGCGGAGCTACTCTGTAGTCGAGCAGGCCGTGGTCATATCCGCCGTAAATGTCAATGACTGTTTTTGCGGTTTTGACCGTGTAATCGTCGGGCAAAATGTAGTCACGGTTGACAAGCGTGAGATACCACTTGTCCTCGTTTATTTCGGTGACTTTCGGCGAAAAGCCCGCATATGCGTATTCATAATTGTCAACTTCCGTGCCGAAATTATTTTCCGTAGTGCTCTCAACTGTCGTTGATGACGATGCGGTAGTGTCGGAAGTTTCAACTTTATTCGAGGTGCTTTCATCCGATGTGCTTTCGTTGCTTTCGGGAGTTTTGTTGTCGGAGAAAAGCTTGAGTGCGCCGTATACGCCGACAGTGGCAACGAGCAAAATTGCAAGTGCCGCCGCTAAAATAAGACGAAGATTTTTCTTCATTTATATTACCCTCTTTGTAAGTCAAAAATATGTTTGCTCAAACGAGACAAATATATCACAATATACCTGCCGTGTCAAACACGGTAAAATGAAACCTCTGAAGGGAGAACTTTTTTATGAAAGCACAGGACAGTGTTAAAAACTATCCCTCTGCGCTGCGTGAAATGACAAACTACACGGTGCGTGGGATAAAGAAAGTCTGCAAGACCGCAGGTCCCAGACCTTCGGGAAGCGAGAACGAGCTTAACGCTCAGAACATGATGGCAGAGGATCTCAAGACCTCCTGCGACAGCGTGAAGGTTGAGCCTTTTGAAGTTCATCCGGGTGCATTCCTCGGCTGGATTCTCACAGATGCTCTGATGATGATAGCGTCAATAGTTCTTTTCTTCTTCGGACTGAGCTATATTTCGCTTGCACTCAGTGCCCTTTCGCTCATATTTGTAATCGTCGAGTTTTTGCTTTATAAAAAGATGCTCGACCCGTTCTTCCCCAAAAAGACATCTCACAATGTTATTGCCGTGAGAAAACCCAAGGGCGAAGTCAAACGCCGCATAATTTTCTCCGGACATAGCGACAGCGCAAATGAGTGGCGTTTCACTTATTACGGTGGCTCTAAGCTTCTGATTCCCGTTATCGGTCTGAGCTTTGTCGGAATACTGCTCGGTCTCGTGCTCAACATCTGGGCAATCGCCGCAGGCAATGGATTTTCACCTGCCGACAGCGGTGTGCTCAATGTTATGAGATATGTTTTCCTCGCATGGATTCCCGTTCTCATTGTTGCACTCTTCTTTGAAAACAAGAAACGCCCCGTTATGGGTGCTAACGACAACCTGACAGGCTGCTATATTTCAATGGCAGTTGTCAAGTATATGCAGGAGCACGACATCCGTTTTGACAACACCGAGGTTTGGGTAGTTCTCACCGGCTCGGAAGAGGCAGGACTCAGAGGAGCAAAGGCTTTCTGCAAGGAGCACAAGGATGAACTTAGCGATGTCGAGACGGTGTTTGTCGGTATCGATACCATTCGTGACTATGACTTCATGGCTATATATTCCCGTGACCTCACCGGCACAGTCAAAAATGACGAGAGTGCCTGTGCGCTCGTCAAGCAGGCAGCACAGAACACAGGAATCGATATGCCCTACAAGAGCGTTTTCTTCGGCGCAACCGATGCCGCCGCAGTTACACAGGCCGGTATGAAAGCAGTCTCCATAGCCTCCATGGATCCCACTCCGGCACGCTATTATCATACAAGACTTGATACAGAAGATAACCTCGACCCGAAAACTGTTGAGGCAATTCTCGGCGTAGCACTCGAAACTGCATTCCTCTTCGACGAAAAGGGTCTTTCATAACAATTGTTTGTATATTATGAACAAAAGTGAGCCGCTTTTTTCAATGATTATAACAAAAATTCGGGATTAAGCTAACTTTGACTGTAATATTCCGAAATAATATGTTATAATGAATCAGTCTAAAGCATCCGCTTAAAAATGAAAGGGGATTTAACCTTTATGAAGAAAAAGATTTATGCAATATGTGCACTCCTGCTTGCATTCGCAATGCTCTTCTCCTTTGCCGCCTGTGATGCAGGTACTACTGATGAGGACGAAGAGACAACGGTTACAGCTAAAACCGAAGCTCCCGAGAGCAAGGAAGCAATGGTTGAATATTTCAACAGACTTATAAATTCCGTCAAGGCCGCAAAGCCCGGTATGAAGAAATCGCAGAGCCAGGAGAATGTTTCCGACTTCATCTGCGGTGTCGAGGACGGCGAGCGTAATTCGACTTTTGAAAAAGCTGTTCCCACACTCAAAAAGTATATTCTCAAGGGTGTAAAGGGTACCTTTGAAGAGAGCAGAAATGCCGAGACAGAGTACGGCAGCGACATCAACGGTATCTTCCCCATTGCAGGTCAGGATTGGTCGAGCAAGCTCACAGCTGCCGAGGTTTCCGAGGCAACACTTGAGGCAAACGACGACAACAGCCAGCGCACGCTGACAATAATCATAAATGAGCCGAGCGCAGATACTGTTGCAAAGGCTTTCAATCCCCTGTCTGCCGAAAACAGAGAAAAGGCTGTTGAGGAGTTCAGAACAAAGCTCAAGGGCTACATCAGCTTTACCGAT
>CAZFZW010000024.1:0-12697 GCA_964523465.1 uncultured Clostridium sp.
TATCCTTTGACGGGGAAAGCATCCTGTGCGCCGATCCACTGCTCCCACGGAAGAGCGCGTGTGCCTTGGAACAGCTCCTCAAAGCTGTGCGCCTCGAAAGTGCCCAAAAGCACCAAAACACGCTCGGAAAAACGCGAGCAGATGTTTGCACGGGCGAGAATATTTTCATCGCCGCTGAAGAGGACACGGCCGTTTTCGGCACGGACATCCGATGCCTCCATATTTCTGAGCTCCTCGGCAATAGGCGCCTCAAGCCCCAACAGACAGGGTACTGCGAAATTGATATTCATTAAAACTACCTTTCAGCTTTTACAAAAACGAGGGGGACGCACCAGGGCGTCCCCTTGGAAAAGCATATTTTTTAATTACTCGGCATCAGGCTCAAGCAGGCCGTAGCCGCCGTCTGTACGGCAATAAACCACGCTGACAAGACCCGTCGCTTCGTTTACAAACATATAAAATTCATGACCGAGCATATTCATCTGAAGTATTGCTTCATCAACGCTCTGCGGTTTAAGTGCAACATGCTTTGAACGGACAAGCTCATATTCCTTTTCTTCCGCAACATCCGCTCCGTCATTAAGCCCATCAAACGCCGCTGTACGCATACGCTTTTCGAGCTTTGTCTTATTCTTGCGAATCTGGCGAACGAGCGAGTCAACACAGCGGTCAAGCGCATCGTTCATATTTTCCGCCCGCTCCTGCGAACGGAATATCATACCGTTGTTCATAACGGTTATCTCAACTGTCTGGCCGGATTTTTCAACGGTAGCGGTTATCTTTGCCTCCGCCTCGTCGCCGAAAAAGCGCTCAACCTTGGCAAGCTTTTTCTCCGCTCTCTCTTTGAATGATTCTCTCGGCGAACACTTGCGTCCTGTAATGACTATTTTCATAATGTCAGCCCCTTAGAATTATTAGAGAACCTTGTCTCTGATTTTATTGTAGCACAAGTGCCTAAAAAAATAAATAGTAAAGAGCGACTTTTCTAAAAAATTTACAAATATTCTAAATTTATATGATAACAGTCTTGTGTCGGGTCACATGGCAGCCTATGTTTACCGCCACCGGCAGGCCTGCGATGTGAGTCGGAGCTGTTTCAACAGCAACGCTCAACGCTGTTGTTTTGCCGCCGAAACCCTGCGGCCCGATGCCCAAAGCGTTAGCTCTTTCAAGTATGCTATGCTCCATATTGGCATAAAACTCATCGGAGTTAGGCTCGCTGACAGGGCGGCAGAGTGCTTTTTTTGCAAGCAGAGCGCACTGCTCAAAATCACCGCCGATACCTACACCTATCACCATTGGCGGGCAGGGGTTGCTCCCGGCATTTTCCACCACGCTCACAACATAGCTTATTATATCTTCTGCCGTGGCGGATGGTGTGAACATTTTAAGAGCACTCATATTCTCACTGCCGAAGCCTTTGGGCGCAACGGTCAACTCCACCTTATCACCCTCGACAAGCTCAATATGCAAAACCGCCGGAGTATTGTCGCCTGTATTGACTCGCCTTAACGGGTCTTTAACAACGGACTTTCTCAGATAACCCTCGGTATAGCCTTTGGCAACACCCTCGTTGACAGCATTTTTGAAACTGCCGCCGACAAAGTGAACCTCCTGACCGACTTTTGCGAAAATAACCGCCATGCCCGTATCCTGACAGACAGGAATATCAAGTTCTCTTGCGGCACAGAGATTATCGCAAAGGCGGCACATTATGTCTTTTGGCACATCCTCGCTCTCAATCTTTGCCCCGTTTTCGATGAGCGAGACAAGGTCATCGGGTAAAATTTTATTGGCACTTATGCACGCTGCACTAACAGCATCGACAATAAGTCCTACATCAATTTCACGCATCTGCCTCTCCTCCAATGAGCACCTCTCCGTCACCCACGACAAGCAGAGGCTTTGCAAAAAGAGTAAGCGGATCGCAGTTGAAAAGGCTCATATCGGCATCCTTGCCGACTTCAAGCGAACCCACACGGTCGGAAATTCCGCACATCTCGGCAGGATTTATCGTTATTGCACGGATAGCTTCATCATGCTCCATACCCTCTCTGACTGCAAGTCCCGCACATATGGGGAGATACTGTATCGGGATAACCGGATGGTCGGTGATGATAGCGGTTTTCACGCCTGCTTTGCTCATAACGCCGGGCGTTGCAGGTGTAGAATCTTTGAGTTCCGGCTTACAGCGGTCGCTGATAAGAGGGCCGCTAAACGCCTTGACACCCGACTTTGCGAGCCTGTCGGCAATAATATGACCCTGTGTGCAGTGAACTACACAATAGTCAAGTCCGAACTCTTCGGCAATACGCACAGCGGTGAAAATATCATCGGCACGATGAGCGTGGATGTGCATCTGCATACCGCTTTCAAAAAGAGGTGCAAGGGCATCGAGCTTTGCATCAAACTCACGCTCATCCTTGTTCTTTTTAATATACTCACGGGTTTTTGTCAACTGCTCTCTGATTATTGCTGCAGTTGCCATTCTCGTGCTCGGAGCCATTTTCTTGTCGTTATAAACAGTCTTGGGGTTCTCGCCCAGCGCAAACTTCATTGCCGCAGGAGCTTTGACCACCATATCATCGACGCAAACGCCGTGGGTTTTGATTGCGGCAATCTGACCTGCTATGGGGTTGGCACTGCCGGGGCAGGTCAGCACACAGGTGACACCTGCCTCCCTCGCCTCCTCAAAGCAGCGGTCAAGTGCATTGACAGCATCAAGTGCTCTGAGATTCGGAGTGACGGGGTCTGTCATCTCGTTGCAGTCCTCACCCTCAAAAGTCAGTGAGTCCTCGGTTATACCGATATGCGTGTGTGCATCGATAAAGCCCGGATAGAGTGCCGCACCGTGTGCATCATAAGCTTCACCGTCGGGACATTCGCTCATATCACCCAGAGAGATTATTTTTTCATCAAACTCGATATATCCGTTTTCTATCGTGCCGTTTGTAACCGTATGTATAACGGCGTTTTTGATTATCACAAAATCACATCCTGTATTCAGTCAAAAAAAGGTGGGCACTTGTGCCCACCCGTTACTTACTGTCTGCCGCCGCCACGACGGGAATAACCGCCGCTGCGCTTTGAATCGGAGGATCTCTTCAAGTCGGTCATTTTTTCATCGCTAACCTGCTTGAACTTTGCCATCATATCCTCAAAAGACTGGTTGCCCGAAGTCTCCTGCGAAACAGCTTCAACCTGTCTGCCCTGCTGAAGCTGACGGCGAGGTGCGGAGGACTGCTGATGAGGTCTGCCGCTCTGCTGTCTGTCGCCCGACGGACGGCTTCTGCGTGCAGGACGCTCACTGTCCGCATTGAGTTTCTTTATGGAGAGAGCTATTTTGCCCTCGGGACTTATTGAGATAACCTTCGCTGTGACCTCCTGGTTCAGCTGCAAGTGTTCCTTAATATCTTTAACATAAGACGACGAGACCTCGGAAATATGTATCATTCCCGTCTTACCGCCCTCAAGTTCAACAAATGCACCGAAATCGGTAAGACCTGTTACCTTACCTTTAACAACGCTACCCTGCTCAATCTGCATTAACTGCTGCTCCCCTCTTACTTGTCCGCCGACTGCTGTTCATTGTAATATACTCTCTCATCAGGGAAGACATAGCCGAGCTCATCTCTTGCTATTTTTTCAACATATTCATCAAGATCGGAACTGTTGACGAGCTTTTTCAGCTCCTCGTTTTCAGCCTTCTTCTCAGCGAGCTGAGTGTTGAGCTGAGCGTAATACTTTTCCTGCGACTTAAGATCGGAGCGCATAACAAAAAACGAAATAAGAAAATAGCACACTGCGACCGCCGCAACGATCATCAGTATGGTGCTATGTCTCTTGTGGAGTTTGCGCTTAGTCTCCGACATTCTTCCGCTTTCCTTTGATTTTTGTTCTTCTTTCCCTCAGGTATATTAACCTATTAAAAGTATACAACATCCTCTGCCACTTTTTCAAGAGGAAATTCGGATTTTTTTCAGTTTTATTAAACTTTGTTTTTCTTTTTGCGGCAACAAGCGACAATTCGTATGATATTTTTGATTTGAAAATTATAATCGGTCTGGTCACAGCATCAATTGTCCGATAAAAGAATTTGTTCAGCACAGATACAGCATACTCCCCCACACACCTCGCGACAGCTCCGACGCTCAGTCTATGTGCCGTCCAACCTATCAGCTGTGCGGCAACTGTGTATATCATCGCCCGTCCGTCGTTTATCACAAGCATAAAGCAAAACGAACAAACGGCACAGAAAACGGCATAAAGAATATCACTAAAAAACATCACTCGCCTGCCACCCGGCAACAAAAAACGCACGGCACACATCACATCATATATCACCGCAAAGAAAAAGCCTATTCCCAGCGAGTGCATAAAGACAGTGAGCTGTCCGTCCAAACCCTGAATATACTCCATCAGCGAAACACTCGGCTGAAAAATCCGCCGCCTTTGGGCTGTTCGTCGGAATAGCTCAACGAATCCACAGTGCCCTCTATGCTAAGCTCGCCCGTATCGACACTCAGATTGATTATATGCAGGTCGCTGCCCTTGACCGTAAGTTCCCCCATCTGCGTGAAAACAACCACAGTCTGTTCATCAAAGCTGTCCACATCCGATACGCCCGAGACAGTCAGATGCCTGCGGCTCTCCATAATAAGATTGTGCGGCACTGCCGATTTGATTTCATCCGTCATATAAAAACCTCCCGTCGTTAATTGATACGACAGGAGGCTTACGATTATACATGGATTTATAAAATTTCATACATTGCCGAAGCGTCCTCTTTGCGAACGGTCTCCGCAACATTGAGCACACGGGCACGGGTGACATTCTGACCCATGGATATTTCGATAACATCGCCCACTTTAATATCATACGATGCTCGGGCAATTTTGCCATTGACGGTAACATGCTTTGCATCGCACACTTCATTTGCAACAGTGCGGCGTTTTATCAATCTTGATACTTTCAGATATTTATCGAGTCTCATCTTTCTCTGCGGCAAGCCGCATCCTTTCAAAAATTAAAAAATCAGGGGCATTGCTGCCCCTGAAAAAGCCGAAATTATTCAGCAACCTTGTCCTTGAGACCCTTGCCTGCCTTGAATGCGGGAACCTTGCAAGCAGGAACATCGATTGTCTCACCGGTTCTGGGGTTACGAGCGGTCTTAGCCTTGCGATCTCTGACTTCGAATGTACCGAAACCTGCGATCTGGATCTTGTCACCGGATGCGAGAGCATCGCCGATGCAAGCGATAACAGCGTTGACAGCCTTCTCAGCAGTCTTCTTCTCAAGTCCTTCTTTTGCTGCAACGGCAGCGATAAACTCTGTCTTATTCATTACGCGTTCTCCTTTGTTTTTGAAAATTTTCATTTATGCAATGCCCCGTTTAGGACACAGTCATCTTCATTTCCTGTTTTCCGCTTTAGCCTCATTCCAAAGTTTATCAAGTTCTTCAAGCGAAGCCGAATTCATATCGATATTACGCTCGGCGGCAAGCTGTTCAACTCTGACAAAGCGTGAAATAAACTTGTCCGAAGCGGCGGTGAGTGCCTCCTCCGCATCGCAATCGACAAAGCGTGAAACATTGACAACGGAAAAGAGCAGGTCGCCGAGTTCCTCGGCAATGTTCTCTCTGTCATCATTTGCAATAGCCTCGGAAAGCTCTCGAGCCTCCTCGAGTACCTTTTCCTGGGCACCGGAAACATCGTCCCAGTCAAAACCGGCAGTGGCCGCTTTCTTCTGAATCTTCGTCGCACGCATAAGAGCAGGAAGTTCTCTCGGGATAGTGAGCATGGGCACGCTGCCCTTTTTCTGTCCCTTCTTGCGTCGTTTTATCGTGTCCCAATTGTTGAGGACATCATCAACGCTGTTGACTTCAACCTCTCCGAAAACATGGGGATGGCGTTCGACAAGCTTTTTGCACACACCGTCGGTGACATCATCGAAATCGAAGTTGCCTGCCTCCTGTGCAATCTGTGAATGGAACACGACCTGCATAAGCACATCGCCGAGTTCTTCTATCATAAGCTCTCTGTCGTTCTTATTGATAGCCTCGATAACTTCGTAAGTCTCTTCAATAAGATTCTTACGGATGCTCTCGTGAGTTTGCTCTGCATCCCACGGACAGCCGCCCGGAGAACGAAGCAGACGCATTATCTCGAGGAGATCATTCATATTGTATTTTTCTTTAAACTTGAAATCGACCATAATTCTTACCCGTTTTTATTGCTGTTTAGTATTTTAACCCAAAAGCTTATATTTTTCAAGTACTTTTGCAATTTTTTCGCCTGCCGGCAGAGATTCTACATCCTCACGCATAATTCCCTTTAAGAGAAGCAGGGCGATTGCATAAACCACTACGGCTATTCCGATTGCGAAAATCAATGCTATGCTTGAGCCGTGGCTGATGTTCTTGAGGACAAACTCGCTGAGAAGTCCGTATGTTGCCCATGCGGCGGCACCGCAGGCGGCAGCCGAAATAAGCGGCTTTATGAAATCGGCTTTGATGTTTATTCTGACGCGCGTAACCTTTATAACGGCTATGAGATTCAGAACAACATTTATGACATAGAACAGCACCGTTCCGATGACCGCACCGATAATATTGATGCCCGGAATACCGACAAGCACAAAGTTGCAGATTATCTTAACCACTGCGGCAACAAGCATGGTCTTGACGGGAATATCCGTTCTGCCGACCGCCTGAAGAAGATTTGTAAGCGGAGTAGAGATAGACATAAACGCAGTGGTGAAGCCGAACACAGAGACAATCGGTGCGATAATGGCGATGTCGTCCGCCATATTTCCTCTGCCGTAAATGAGTTCAAGTATGGGGGTCGAGAGTACGCCCATGCCGATGCCTGCCGGCAGTGCTATGAGCATACAGACACGCAGGACTGTATTTATCGAACTGCTTATTGCCTTTTTATCCTTGACTACCCACGCCTCCGCAAGAGCGGGTAGGGCACTGATTCCCAGTGACACAGTTATCATCGGGACAAGATTCTTGAAGTCGATGGATGTATTATAGGCACTGTAAAGATAAGTCTTGAAGTCGGAATGATTGGTTATGTCCAAAAGTTCTTTGGCTATATCGGCATCGATGGATGCTTTATACATATTATAGATGACATCCGAACCGTTTTCGATTGCGTGAAGCAGTCTGCTCTGAATGGTCACGGCATCAATGAGATTCGTGACATTGAGCACGAGCGAGCTTAAAAGTATCGGCACGGCAATGCTTATCATACGCCTCGACAGCTTCGAGAAATTCGGAGACTTCGGCGAATTGACAAGCTCGAGACGGGTTATACCGTCGCCCTTAATTCTGTGACGGATTCCGAGATAAATAAGGCTGACAAGTGCGCCGAGCGTAACGCCGAGTATTGCTCCTGCCGCCGCCCACGGATAAGTGACACTGTATGCCTCGGTAAGCGTTGAAACCTCCTTGCCGAAAACCACAACTGTCTGCTGACCCGCCTGTATACCTGCATTAAAGGTGTTTTCGCCATAGGTCATAATAAGCTTTGCCAGAACAAGTCCGATGACGAGCTTGCCGAAGGCTTCGATTATCTGCGAAACCGCAGTGGGAATCATATTGCGAAGTCCCTCATAATAGCCCCTGTAAGCCGAGACATAACAGCACAGGAAGATTGAAGGCGAGACCGCCAAAAGTGCGGGAAGATTCTTGATGTCAGAAATAAACATTGCATACGGCACTGCTATCATCGCCATCAGAAGCGTTCCGGCAGTTCCGACAAGCAGGAATATTCTGCGTGCGGTTCTCAATGTCATACGAGCCTCACGGTAGCGATTGAGTGCCACATCCTCTGCCACCATACGGGAAACCGCTATAGGCAGGCCTGCCATTGAGATGGAATAAATGGGTGTGTATATGACATAGACGGAATTGAAATAGCCTATGCCGACGAGTCCGAGCATATTGCCAAGCGGCATTTTGAAGCACAGACCTATCACCTTGACAACGAGGGTCGAGATGACAAGTATTATCGCTCCGTTCAAGAGCGACTGTTTCTTTCTCTCAGCCAAGGGTAAACCTCCTTGTTGTTTGCTTTTCAGCTTAATTATATAGCTTAATCGCCACATTATCAACGACAGGGGCGAAAAATTTACCGTTTGTTTATTTTATAAATTCATTGAGCAGTGAATTTTCGGGCACAGATGCTACCGAAACAGGTTCAAAGCGCGACAGCTTTTCGAGCATCGTACAGGCATCGGAATACCAGACACTGCCAGGTTTCACAGACTTCAGCATAGGCTCTGCGAGTGTGCGGAACACACATGGTTCATATGCATGGAGCGAATCTATCTTTATATCGGCAAGGATACTGTAAGGGAAAATATATTTATCCTCTCCCCTTTGCACGCCACCCCACAGGTCGTAAGTGCGTTCCACACTGCTTGCACGATGATAATAATCCCTGACAAGTCTACGAACAAAACGCAAGTCCCGCTTTGTCATAAGCACCTCACCGCTGTCGTCCGCTATGCGTGACGAAACGCTGACATATAATTTTGCAAGGCTTTCCTGCGGCAATCCGTCCGTAATCTCGGGATTGAGCGCATGTATGCCCTCAACTATCAGCACATCATCCTCCCCAAGCGTTATCGGCTCGGTAAAGCCGACCCGTTTGCCGCTGACGAAATCAAAGCGTGGCATACGAGCCGAGCCTGTAGTTATTATCCGACTCAGGCACGAATCAATAAGTTCAACATCGAGCGCCCTCACGGACTCATAGTCGGGTTTGCCGTCCTCGCCCACGACCGCATCACGCTGGTCGTGATAAAAATCATCGAGAGAAACCGTAAATGTCTGCGCCCCGAGGCGTTCAAGGCGGCTCTCGATAAGTCCTGCCGTCGTGGTCTTACCCGAGGCACTCGGCCCTGCGAGCATAACTATACGCTTTTCACGGTCGTCAAATATACTCTGTGCCGCACGGTCAAGCTGGTCGGAATAGTGTTTTTCCGACTGTTCAATAAGCTTTCCGAGGCAGTTTGCCGCCATTTCGTTTATCTGTGACAAATATTCCAAAATATCAGTCCTTATTGACTAAAATCTCCGAATAGAACTCTCCTATACGCTCCTTGCGTTGCATGAGGGTGTCAAATCGGGCATTATATTCATATGGATATTTGTAGTTAAAAATACGTTCGATGTAGTTGGAATTCGGTTTTTTAAGCTTTGTTACCGCACCTGCGCCTGCGGCAAGGACGGTGTGAGTCTCTTCCATCATAAAGACATTGTATTTACATTCCGTGCCCGGTTTGCACCAGCCGACATTTTCGAGGTTACCCACACAGCGGCTCTGACGATACATATAGTAAGGTATATAGCCGTTTGAGAAAAGGACGGAATGTGAATAATCTATCATTCTGCCTGCGGTCTCGCCCTCGCTGACGGCGTGGCCACGCTCCGCAAGGGTAGAGGCAGACTTGAGTGCAAGCGAATGAACAGTGATATTCGCAGGCAAAAGTGCCGCAACGCCGTCTACGGAGCGCATAAAGCTCTCAAGCGTATCGGTCGGCAGTCCTGCTATGAGGTCAACATTTATATTATCAAAACCGCACTCACGGGCAAGGGCATAAGCCGAATAAAAATCCTGCGCCGTGTGCCGTCTGCCGACAGCTTCAAGCACGCTGTCATTGAGTGTCTGCGTGTTTATGCTGATACGGTCGATATTATGCTTTTTGAGCACCGCCAGCTTTTCGGCAGTCACTGTCTCGGGTCTGCCCATCTCAACGGTGTATTCACGCACCGACGACATATCAAAACTGCGCTCGACCGCACAAGTTATTTTTTCAAGCTGTTCGGGCGAGAGAATACCGGGCGTACCGCCGCCGACATACACGCTCTCGAGCCGAAGTCCGATATTTTTCGCCATCTCCCCCGTTATCTCAAGCTCACGGCAGAGATTATCAACATAAACGGGCAGCAGCTTTGCGGCATTCGCATTGGTTATCGAATGTGAAACAAACGAGCAGTAGCTACACCGTGAGGGGCAAAACGGAATAGAGATATAAAGGCTGAATGAACGCTCGTCACCGATTGCGATTATCTCCCTCTCCGTTGCGGCAACACTTTGAGCGAGGCGTGTTTTCTCGCTGCTCACAAGGAGCTTGTCGGTAAAATAAGCATACGCACCCTGTTCGCCGTATTTATCAACAAGAGATAGCATAAGCTTTGAGGGTCTGACACCCGTGAGTATTCCCCACGGTGGAACATAACCGCACACGGCACACAGAGCTGAGAAAAGCTCTCTCGCCATTGCCCTCTCGCACTCGTCCTGTTCGGGTTCATCGGTTTTCGGCACGGGAGCTGTGCGGCATACGCACTCGCCCTCGACACTCACCTCAACACGCACTGAGTAGCCGTCATCTTCTTTTTCAAGATATGTTTTCACCGCTTCGCCCTCGGGCAGTTCGGCGGTAACTGTTATTTTTTCATTCGGAAAGAACACACGGCAGAGATTTTCCATCTCATAGTGAAAATCATGTCCGCTGATATATAAAAGCATAGGCGTTTTCCTTATAAATCCAAAGGTATTTTTCTTAAATATCTGTTCCTTACACGCTCATCGGAGAGCTTTGTCGGGCGGTTATGGCCGGTATAAACGGTATAGTCCCCGTCGAGGGCCGCAAGGCGTTTGAGGCTCTCCACAAGAGTTTCCCAATCGCCGCCGGGCAGGTCTGTTCTGCCGACGGTTCGACAAAAAAGAGTATCGCCCGAAAAGATAACACGTTCATTCTCATTGACATAGCACACGCCACCGAGGGTGTGTCCGGGAGTGTGGAGAGTGTGAAGAACGGTGTCGCCGAGTTTTACTTCAAAGCCCTCAACGGCGAGCAGGTCATAGTCAACATACTGCTGAATGCCGTTTTCCACATGGTTGGCAAGGCTTATCTGCTCATTTTTAAGACACGCACTGTCATAAGGGTGTATGACGATTTTCGCCTCGGGGAAGTCCGCCTTGAGCGGTGCAACGCCGAGAATATGGTCATAATGACCGTGGGTGAGCAGGATATACTTGAGCGTTTTCGATTCGCTTTTTATAAGTTCTTTAAGCTCCTCGGTGTAATCGCCGGGATCTATTACCGCCGCCTCGCCGCTTTGCGCATCGACAACAAGATAGCAGTTCGCCTGCACAGGGCCTAACGGCAGGGTGTGAATCTTCATCATCTTATTTCCTCCAAATATCCGTGTCGAGCATTATCGTAACAGGGCCGTCATTGGCAATATCAACCGCCATATCCGCACCGAATATACCCTTTTCCACCTTTTTGACTCCGTTTGCTACGAGTTCCTCGCAGAAAAGGTCATAAAGGCGTTTCGCCTCATCGGGATGAGCGGACGATGTGAAAGAGGGGCGATTGCCCTTTTTGCAGTCGGCACAGAGGGTGAACTGCGAAATGGCGAGTATCTCACCGTCTATATCGTTCACACTCAGATTCATCTTGCCGTTTTCATCCTCAAAGACACGAAGTCTTGCGATTTTGCCGGCGAGCACTCTCGCCTGTTCTTCTGTATCGCCCTCGACTACACCGAGCAGAACATTGTATCCCCTGCCGACCTCACCGACGACCTTATTATCCACAGTCACCTTTGAATGTGTGACTCGCTGAACTACAGCTCTCATAAATCCTCCTTATCAGGTGGCGGCTCTCTCAACGCTCAAAACTCCGTCAATACGCAAAAGCTTTGCCGAAACGCTGTTGAGATGCTCGATTCCCGAGACTGTTATGGTCATGGAAATGCTCGTTCTGCCGTCCTTGAAATTGCGTGTATTTATATCGTTTATCATAACATGCATATTGGCGAGCTGAACCGATAAATCGGCAAGCATACCGACTCGGTTGAGACAGGAAATCATAAGCGTTGCACGGAAATCCTCCTTAACGGAGCTGTCCCAATACGCATTTATCCAGCGTTCCTTGTCGCCGCAATTCTCGAGATCTTTCGGGACATTGCTGCAATCTCTCGTGTGTATGGACACGCCGTGACCTCTGGTGATAAAGCCGATAATAGCATCACCCGGGAGCGGATTGCAGCAGCGTGAGAATTTGACGAGACAATTGTCGATTCCCTCGACTATAACGCCCTCACTGCTCTTAACTCGCTTTTTAGGCTGAGTTATGACAATCTCGGGCGGTGCAGAGGCCTTGACTATCTTGTTATATTCATCCTTGATGTGCGGCATCATACGGATAAGCGACACGCCGCCGTAGCCTATCGCCGCATAAAAATCTTCAACCGTGTCAAAATGCTGTCTCTCGGCAATTCGCTCGAGGAAGCTCTTCATCTCATCATCGGGCAGACGGATAAAGCTGCGTCTAAACTCACGCTCGACCTCGGTTTTACCCTCGGCGACATTTTCCTCACGGCGTTCTTTCTTGAACCAGTTGCGTATCTTGCTGCGTGCCTCACTGGTTTTAACTATTTTGAGCCAGTCACGGCTCGGACCTTTGCCCTGCTGAGACGAGGTGAGAACATCGACTATCTCGCCCGTCTTGACCTGATAATCAAGCGGCACGATTCGTCCATCCACCTTTGCGCCGGTCATACGGTTGCCTATAGCCGAGTGAATGGCATAGGCAAAGTCTATGACAGTCGAACCGACGGGCAGGTCTATGACATCGCCCTTGGGGGTGAACACAAAAACCTCTTCGGGTACGA
>CAZFZW010000025.1:0-12680 GCA_964523465.1 uncultured Clostridium sp.
TCACCCCGAACACCGTCAAAGTAGCCGGGAATCAGTTCCCTGCACAAAAAGAACGACAAATCCATATCTTCGGGCACTGCGTGATAGCGGATACCGAAACTACTTGCAAGCGCAAAACCGCTTTTGCCGTAAAAATCGATATTACCCTCAAGGCACACTGCACCGAATCCCATTTGCCGAGCCTTTTCCAGAGAATAGTCCAAAAGTTTCTTACCAAAACCCCGCCCTTGAAACTCGGGTAAAATGCAGATAGGCCCCATTGCCAGCACCGGAATCGTTCTGCCGTCGTCTGTTTTAACTTTCGCTCGCACAAACACGTTCTGTCCGATAAGCCTACCTTCTTTCTCCATAACAAAGTTAAGCTCAGAGACAAAGTCGCAAAACTTCCGTTGTTGATTGAGAACATAGTGCTCCAAGCACCCCGGACGGTATACATTCCAGAATGCCTCTCTGACAAGATTTTCGGTCGCCCGTTGTTCTTCTTTTCTCTCCGGGCGGATTACAAAGTCATTTTTATTCATTATTTTTCCTCCTGATGATTGTTGACTTCAATACAGGGAGGTTTGGCGAGATTGTATTTGCACAAACCTCCCGGTCAGCGCACAATCTCCAAGGTGTTGTTTTTTATCAAACAGCAATCTCCTAAAAAGTTTTATAATCAAGCCTTGCGGCAGATTATCTTTATCGTTCTATCGCACCATGCTCTACAAGGAAATCCTCTGTCAACTGTGCCGCATATGCGACAAGGTCGGGACAGGGGCGTTTTTTGTAGTCCGCAGTATTGCGAGGCTCGGGGTCAGGCCCGGGCTGAGTTTTGACGGAGCTTAAAAGCTCACGGCAAATTATAGAACCCTCGCTCGCCTTAAACCGCTCGGCAAGCTCACGCACATCGGAATAAAGTTTTTTCTTCGCCTCGGGGTCATCAGGGTCACTGTAGCCCAAAAACAGACCGAGTGCCATAAACATTCCGCTGACTCCGCCGCAGACTTCTCTCATTCTGCCCATACCGCCGCCGAAAGGAGCGGCAAGCCGCAGAGCGGTTTTCATATCGAGACCCGCATCCTCGGCAAATGCGCCGAGCACCGCCTGCGAGCAATTGTATCCCTCATTGAACAAATCCCTTGCTTTTTGTGCACGGTCGCTCATATTATCGCTCCTCAGTTTTTCTCGCCTCTGTAGGACTCGGCTATTCTCTGTCTTGCGTCTCTGACATCGTTTATGCTCGTGACAAGTACCTTGTCGGCATTTCTCAACACACTGTCCGCAAAGCTGCTTGCCGCCTCACGCATATCAGCAGACCACTTCTTTGCTCTGGCGAGAGTCTCGCTCGACTCGGCGCTCGCCTTTGAAACAATGTCCTCTGCCTGGCGTGTTGCGTTTGCAAGCACCTCTTCCGCTCTGGCAACTGCGGCACTGACACGCTCATTCGCCTCGTTTTGTGAATTGAGCTTGAGCTGTGACGCAATGGCCCTCGCCTGTGCGGTTATTTCATGCTCATCGAGCAGTCTCTGGGCGGTTTGCTGTGCCTTATCGATTATCGCAGCCGCATCGGCGTTTGCCTTTGACACGGTCTGCTCGGCATATTTATCCGCATCCGCAACAGTCTTTTCCGCTTTGCTGTTGGCGGTGGAAATTATCTGCTCACTCTTGGCTTCCGTCTTGGCAAAAAGCTCCTGTGACTTCTGCTGTGCTCTCGAAACCGAAGCGGCGGCAGTCTCTTTGGCCTTTTCTATTATTTGGCTTCGGTCTGCAACTATTGTATTCGCCTGCTCGACAACCTCGGGAATAAGCTCACGCAAATTCTCCACGCACTCGAGAATTTCATCGCCGTTCACCATAGTTTTCTTTGACAGCGAAATTTTAGTACCGTTTGCCAGTATCTCCTCAATTTGGGTGAGAAGTGATTCTATGGTCATCTCAATGAGCTCCTTTCTTTTATTCTTTTAATTATGTCATCCCGAACCTCTGCCGGGACAAAGTCCGAAATATCGCCGCCAAACTCGCAAACCTGCTTCACTACGCTCGAGGAAAGATACATATAATCCGAATTTGCGGTGATGAACACAGTCTCAACATCGGGACTGAGTTTCTTGTTGGTGAGTGCCTGCTGGAATTCATAATCAAAGTCAGACACGGCTCGAAGTCCCTTGACTATCGCAACTGCGCCCTTTTCCTTGGCATACTCGGCAAGCAGTCCCTCGTGCATATCGACATAGACATTATCCATATCCTTGACACAACGGTTGATAAGCTCCACTCGCTCTATGGCACTGAAGTAATAATTCGGCTTGTGGTAATTGTGCATAACCACAACGATAACCTTGTCAAACATACTTGCTGTGCGGCGGATAATATCAAGATGTCCCTTTGTGACGGGGTCAAAGCTGCCGGGGCATATAGCTATTTTCATCTCTCGGCACTCTCCTTTCGGTAGACCGTGACCTTTATCTTGCCGTAGCGGTAGTTGCGGTAAAACTTCAGCTCGCCGACCTGCTCGGGCAATTGGGCATCGAGCGGAGTTTCGCATATAACCGAGCCGCCGTAAGTCACTTTATCGCTCAAAAGTTTGAGAGAGTCGCCGACAAGCGTGCTTGCATAGGGCGGGTCAAGAAAAACTATATCAAAACGTTCTCTGCTGAGTGTCAAATACGACTTTGCATCGGTCTGCACGACCTTCGCCTTGTCCGCAAGCTTTGTGTGCTCAAGATTATATTTGACTGTGCTGAGTGAATCCTTGGACACATCGACAAACACAGCTAACTCGGCACCCCTGCTGAGTGCCTCAATGCCAAGCTGACCTGAGCCTGCAAAGAGGTCGAGCACTCGCCTGCCCTCTATCTCAAACTGAATTATGCTGAATATCGCTTCCTTAACACGGTCTGTGGTCGGGCGTACATCCTCGCCGTCAAGCGTTCTGAGCACCCTGCCTCTTGCTGTTCCTGTTATAACTCTCATATCATCAATCCTCAAATCGGTTTTTATTTACATCCATATACATATTATTACATCATTTTCAACGCCTGTCAATGATTTTGCTCATGCAGGGCATCATATATTGCCTGTGCGGTGGAATCGGATATACCGGAGACTTTTTTAAGCTCATCCACCTCGGCGTTTCGTATTGCGGTTATGGTCTTGAAATATCTGAGCAGCGACTTCGCCCTTGTCGGCCCGACACCGGGAATATCAGTCAGCGTGCTCGAAAGTGCAGATGCCTTATGCTTTTGCCTGTGATAAGTCACGGCAAAGCGGTGGACTTCCTCCTGAATATCGGCAACGAGAGTGAACGCACGGCGTTTTGAGCTGAGCGCTATCTCGCCGCCCGACAAAGCTATCGCACGGGTGCGGTGGCTGCCATCTTTGACCATACCAAACAGCGGAATGTCGGAAAGTCCGTGCTTTTTAAGTATCGGTTCCACTGCCGAGACCTGCCCCTTGCCGCCGTCGAGCAGAATGAGGTCAGGCAGCCGCCCAAACCCCTCACCGCTCTCCTTTTCATCCTCATACCGTGTCAGTCTGCGGTCGAGCACCTCCGCCATAGAGGCATAGTCATCCTGTCCCGTGAATCCTTTTATCACAAATCTGCGGTATCCCCGTCTGTACGGTTCACCGTTTCTGAACACCACCATACCTGCGACATTGTCACTGCCTGCGGTGTGTGATATATCGTAAGCTTCAATAAATTCGGGAGCTGCGCCGAGTCCTAAAAGGCCTGCCAGTTCATCGAGTGCGGCGGTCTTTTTACCGGAAGTTCCGGTCAGCGGTGCAAGATACTGAGCGGCATTCGAGCGGCACATATCAAACAGTTTCTTCTGCTCGCCTGCCGTGCTGTGCGAGATTATGACATTCTTGCCTTTTTTCTCGCTGAGCCAGCGGCGCAGCAATTCGCTGTCCGCTATCTCACCCTCAACTGATATTCGCTTTGGCACAAAATCTCTTATGAGATAAAAGCTTCGTATCAACTCTCCGAGTGTCTCGGCAGGGTCATCGGGAACATCGGTGAGAAAATTCTCGCTGTCATAAAGTCGGCCGTCGGCAAAACGCAAGACCGAAAGGCAAGCCTTGCCCGAGGAATTCGCCCCTGTGACAAGAGCAAAAACATCCTGCTCACGCACATCGGCGGACATAACTTTCTGCTTGCCGCCCAACCGCTTTATCGCCGCTATTCTGTCACGAAGTCGTGCCGCCTTTTCAAACTCAAGATTTTCGGCGGCCTCTTCCATTCGCTTTTCGAGGTCTGCAAGCGCTTTCGTTCCTCCGTCCTTGATGAACGCAAGCGCATCTTTGACCGCCTCATCGTACTGCGAAAACGGCACCTTACCGCTGCAAGCTCCGCAGCACTGCCCGATAAAATAATTAAGGCACGGGCGACTCTTGCCGAAGTCACGGGGGAACACCTTGTTGCACTGCGGCAGACGAAATATCTTTTTCGCCTCGTCAACGGTATTTCGTGCGGCAAAGGAGCTGACGAACGGGCCGATATATTTTGCCCCGTCATCTTCACGCTGAAGCACGGAATATATATTTCTCCACTTGCCAGAGGTGACTTTGATATATGAATACCCCTTGTCATCCTTCAAAAGGATGTTGTACTTCGGCATATGCTGTTTGATAAGACTGCACTCGAGCACAAGCGCCTCAAACTCACTGTCGGTAAGGATAACATCAAAATTGTCAACATTTTCGACCATCTTCCGTACCTTGATGCTGTGGTTGGTGGGCGAGCCGAAATACTGACTGACTCGATTTTTAAGTGCCTTCGCCTTGCCGACATATATTATCTCGCCATGGCTGTTTTTCATCAGATACACGCCGGGTGTCAGCGGCAACTGCATAGCCTTTTTACGCAGTTCTTTGAGCTTGGGGTTCATATTCTCACCTCTTTTCAAGTATTATACTACAAAACGGTCTCTCCGTTCAACATATTGAAAAAATTAGAACTTGAAACAAAATTTCGTAACAATTCGCTGATAACATATAATCGAGGACAGATTCCTCGAAAGGATGGAAAAATATGAAAACCTTAGGAAACATCGTCTGGTTTATCTGCGGCGGTTTTGCAACTGCTCTGTTGTGGCTCGTGAGCGGAGTGTTATGCTGTTTGACAATTGTCGGCATACCGCTTGGCAAACAATGCTTCAAGTTCGCAAGGCTGAGCCTCGCCCCGTTCGGCAAGGAAATCAAATGGGGAGGCAGCACTCCGAGTTTTATCGCAAACATTCTCTGGATACTTTTGCTTGGCTGGGAGAATGCCGCATACTGTGCAGCAATGGGTATCGTCTGCTGCTGTTCAATCATAGGCATACCGCTCGGTTTGCAGTATTTTAAATTTGCGAAGCTTGCGTTTATGCCGTTCGGAACTCAGATAGTGAGCTGATTATATGAAGAAAAGGCGAAAGAAAATCATCATTGCAATATGTGTCGCTGTCGTCGTGATTGCGGTATGTTTTGGGGCTGTTATGCAGAGCGTCAAAGTCGATGTGTGCATTGACCCCGGGCACGGCGGAGACGACCCGGGTGCTCAATATGAAGGCAGGAGCGAAAAAGATGACAATCTTGCCCTTTCCCTGCTTGTATGTGAAAAGCTTGAAGAGCGTGGAGTAAAGACTTATCTCACCCGTGATGATGACAATTTCATAAGCCTTTCCGCTCGGTGCTCGGCGGCAAATTTTCGCAGGGCAAAGTTGTTTGTCGCCCTGCACCGCAACAGTGCCGAGGGCGCACACGGCGTTGAATACTGGGTGCACTCATCCGCTCCGAGCGCCGACACCCTGCTTGCACAAAACATCTGCGATATGCTAGCCCTTACCGAAATATCCGAAAACAGAGGCGTCAAATTCGGATTTGCACGGGCAGACGGGGAAAATTATTATGTAAACTCGCACACAAATATGCCAAGCTGTCTTGCCGAGATAGGATTCATAACGGACGACGAGGACAACAGGCTGTTTGACGACAACATTGATGCCTACGCCGAGGCTATCGCCGATGCAATCGCAAAGACTTTAAACGAAATATAGTACAGACATAAAAAGCGCAGACTTCAACCAAGCGAAGTCTGCGTTAATTTTTGCTGTTTTAAGCCGCCGTTGTTTCAGCTGAATCGGTACTCTCCGCCGCATTTTCGGTCTGCGGCTCGGTTGACTCTGTTTCGGGTTCCTGTGTAGTATCGGGGACTGTAGTTTCGGCAGTTTCGGGAGCGTCGGTATTCTGAATGGCACTTACGAAATATCCATCGTCGCCCTCTCTGATAGTTATCTTGAGATACTTACTCGGAGTAGGCTCGATGTAGTTGCCGTGGTCATCCTGCTCCCAACCCTCACCGCTGATGCAACCGACAGTGAGAATTATGGAGTCGCCCTTTTTCTGCTGTGAAATAACTCTGGGAATAAAGGTGGGCATAACGCCTGTGAGCGGAACGATATACGCCTGTCTTGCCTCGTCATAAGTGAAGGTATAAGTTCCTCCGTCCACAGTGCTGTGGACAGGCTTGACATCAGTTCCGAAAAGCTTTGCAAACTGCTTTTCAATATCCTCCTGCGGAACGATAACACCCGATGTGTCCCCCTCGGCGTACTCGTAGGAATCGATGTCTATATCACTTTTCATCAGTGACCAGATCGTTGCGTCTATAAGCTGGCTCATCTTCGCCTGACTCACATCGTCAAACGGGTCGGGATCGTTCATTATGACAGGAGACAGGAGCGTTTCATATTTTTGGAATTTTTCGCTGTTGTCGGCAAGACTGCTTATACCGTTTATCGCAAGTATAACGACAGTTACCAGACCGATTACCGCAAGGATAACCACAGTCAATCCGAGCGGAAAAGCCCATTTCTTTTTACCCTGTGCGGTGGTGTTGGTGTTGCTCATTGCAATTCCTCCTTCAGGTTGTCAGCGTATCTGACCGGAGCCGTAAACCACATATTTCTCCGAGGTCAGGTTATTGAGTCCCAACGGCCCTCTTGCGTGGAGCTTCTGGGTCGATATTCCTATTTCCGCACCGAAGCCGAACTCGCCGCCATCGGTGAATCGGGTCGAGGCATTGACATAAACAGCAGCCGAATCGACCTCATTGAGGAACTTCTGCGCCCTCGAATAATCGTCGGTAACGATACACTCGCTGTGTCCCGTGCTGTACTTCGCTATATGCGCTATTGCCTCGTCAATATCGGAAACCGTCTTTATGCTTATCTTATAATCAAGATACTCCCTGCCCCAATCGTCCTCGGTTGCGGGCTTTGCGAAGTCGAGCACCTCGCAAACTATCTCATCGCCGTATATCTCGACATTCTTTTCATTGAGCTTACCCGCAACGGCAACAAGTGCCTTTTCCGCCACAGCCTTGTGAACAAGCAGGCTCTCACACGCATTGCACACAGACGGGCGCGAAGTCTTGGCGTTGAAAACGATGTCCGCCGCCATATCAATATCCGCAAACTCGTCAATATACACATGGCAGTTTCCGGAGCCTGTTTCTATAACGGGAACAGTCGAGTTCTCAACTACACTCTTTATCAGTCCTGCGCCGCCTCTCGGGATAAGCACATCGACAAATCCGTTCAACTTCATCAGCTCGTTTGCGCTGTCTCTCGAGGTGTCCTCAATAAGATTTATCACATCGGCAGGAAGTCCGGCACTTTCCACTGCCGCTCTCATCAGCTCGCTTACCGCCTTGTTTGAGCGGATAGCCTCCTTGCCGCCTCGAAGAATCACGGCGTTTCCCGCCTTGAGGCAGAGAGCCGCCGCATCGGAAGTGACATTCGGTCTGGCCTCATATATTATTCCGATAACGCCGAGCGGCACGGTAACTTTTTCTATTCTCATACCGTTGGGTCTCGTAGTGCCCGAGAGCACCTTGCCCAGAGGGTCGGACATGAGCCTTACATCATCAACACCCTTTGCCATGCCCTCAATGCGTTCCTCGGTAAGGGTCAGACGGTCTATCATCGACTCCGCCATGCCGTTTGCACGGGCAGTTTCTATATCGAGGCTGTTCGCCTCGAGTATCTTCTGCATATTCTCTCTGAGTGCCGCAGATATTGCCGCAAGTGCCTCGTCACGCTTTGCGCCGCCGACACGGGCAAGCTCACGCTGTGCCGTCTTTGCACCTTTTGCTATTGATAAAACGGTTTTCGTTTCCATGAGAAACGCTCCCTTCTTATGCCTTTGCTTTAAAATATGTGCCCAACTGTCTGCCGTCAAGCAATCGGTAAATATCCTCGGGCTGTGAGCCGTTCATTATAACGGTGTCGATACCTGACTCGGTGGCTATCTGAGCTGCATGGAGCTTTGTCACCATACCGCCTGTGCCACGGGTACTGCCCTTGGTGTCGGCAATTGCCATAATATCCTCTGTTATGTTTTCAACAACGGGTATGAGATATGCACTCTCGTCCTCACGGGGGTTGCCGCTGTAAAGACCGTCAATGTCGGTGAGTATCACAAGTGCATCCGCACCGACAAGCTTTGCCACCATTGCGGAAAGGGTGTCGTTGTCACCGAAAACTATTTCTTCAACAGCTATGCTGTCATTTTCATTGACAACGGGAATAGCTCCGAACTCAAACAGCTTTTCAAACGAATTGCTCAGATTGGTTCTGCGCTCATCGTTTTCAAAGTCACTGCGTGTTATCAAAAGCTGACCGATGGTGTTGCCGTATTCCGAGAAGAGCTTGTCATACATAAACATCAGCTCACACTGACCGACAGTTGCCACCGCCTGACGGCTCGGCACATCCTTGGGTCGTGAGGAAAGACCGAGCTTGCCCACTCCGACCGATATTGCCGCCGAGGTGACAAGCACGACCTCAGTGCCGGAATTTCGTAAATCTGAGAGCACCTGGGCGAGCTTATCCATTCTGCGAAGATTCACTTTGCCTGTTTCATATGTCAGCGTGGAGGTTCCGACCTTCACTACAACTCTTTTTGCGTTTTTGATACCGTTCATCTTTTCTGTCCTTCCACAAAGGATTGCATATATACATTTAAATTATATCATTATTTTTTGTCGCTGACAACCTTATTATAGAACTTCGTCCCGGCAGTTTTGCCCACCGAGCAGATACACGCCTGCGAAAGCGACGAAAACGAGCGTGAAAGCTCTTTTATCTCGTCAAGTCCGACACTTCTGATTCTTTCTTCAAGCTCCTTTTCGCTTATAGCACCGCCGAGCAGCAGCTCACCCGTGCCGTATCGTGCCGCCCGTGCCGAGTTTGATTCAAGCGACATAATCAGCCCCGAGAGATAGTGTTCCCTCGCAAGCTCGAGTTCTTCTGCCGTGACAGTCTGCGGAAAGTCACGCAAAACCTCTGCCGCACTTATAACCGCCTTTTTCTCCGAGCGGCGTGAAACGCCCATGCTCACGGCAAATATTCCGCCGCTGAGATATGACGATGCCGCTGCATCAACCGAGTAGACAAGTCCCTGTTCCTCACGCAATCTGCGGAAAAGCCGTGACGACACCGAGCCGCCGAGCATTGACGCTATAAGCTGGCAGGCGAAACGGCTCTCACTGCGAAGTCCGGGTGCGGAAAAACCGATAATTATCTGATTTTGCTCGGTGCGTTTTTTGAAAGTATGAACTCCCGGGCAGAACCGTGCATCAGGAAAATAGATTTTGTTTTCATCACCCTTTGGCGACGAGAAATACTTTTTGCAAATCTCCATTACCTTTTCCCTGTCGAAATTGCCGCAAAAGCAGGCGACGGTTGACGATGGAGAATAAAATCTATCCATATAAGCTCTGAGTTTGTCCGATGTCATCGATTTGACCGTCTCACGGGTGCCGAGAATATTCTTGCCCAGAGGGCTGTCCGGGAAAGCGACAAGATAAAACAGGTCGGCACAAAGGTCTGCGGGGTTTGACTCATACATTGCGATTTCTTCGCAGACAACGCCTTTTTCAAGTTCAAGGTCACTTTGGTCGAGCTTCGGCGAAGTAACCATATCCGCTATCAGTTCAAACGCCTTGGGTACATCGCTGCCGAGCACTCGGGTATAAAAGCAGGTACACTCCTTGTCGGTATAAGCGTTGAGCTCGCCGCCCATCCTGTCCGAAATATCAGCAATATCGGCAGACGAATAGTGCTCGCTGCCCTTAAAAACCATGTGTTCTATAAAATGGGAAATTCCCGAGTTTTCAGTTTCTTCACAGCATGAGCCGCTGCCGACCCACACGCCGAAAGAGCAGCTTTTCGCACGCTCATCGAAGTCGAAGAGCAGACGAAAGCCGTTATCAAATGTAATTTTTTCATATTCGGGCATAGTCAAAACCTCTTAAATAATATACGATTCACATTATACTCTCTGATTTTGAATTTTTCAATAGAGCTGCCGACAAAGAAAACGGAGACACCGCATTGGATGTCTCCGCCAACATTCAATTTGTTTTAATCAAAGCTCACGCTTGCTCAAGCCTATCTCCATCTGAGCCTTTGCAAGTCTCTCAAGAGCCTCGAGGTCACCGGAAGTTGCCTCCTTGGACATAGACTCTCTTCTCTGGAGGAGCTCCTCATACATCTTCTCCTTCTTCTTATCCGTCAGATCATAGAAGAGCATCGGGATAATGCCGAGTGAGGTTGTGATGAAAGGAACTATTGCATACATTGCGAACAGACCGAACTTTGTTTCATCCGACTGTGCTGTACCTCTGACATATCTTGTCAGGTCGTAGCCGATAAGCTGTTTTACCCAAGTCGAAATATAGTCACTGACTATGCTTGCAAGCTTCTTTGCAAGACCCTGAGCGACACTTGTCATACCCTCGGTACGATAGCCGTTCTTCCATTCGCAGTAGTCCATGGCCTCATTGTACATTTCGGTCGGGATGACGCTCTTGACACCGTAGAAAACCATAAATATGCTCTCCCAGATTGTCAGGGCGATTCCCATGGGAACAACTTTCTTGTAAAGGCCGTTCTTCTTTCCACCGATGCAGCCGAACAGGAACACGGGAACAAGCAGAATATCACCTATGTATCTGCTCATAATGTACAGGAAGCGGCTCGAGAAGTGGCGTCTGAACCACGGAACCATGAGATAGCTGAAGGGGTTGATTATAGCGCCGGGGATACCGGTGATTATACCCAAAGATGCAAAGTTGAGAACATCGATAAAGTAGTCCGATTTACTTCCGCCGATTGAGAAGCTGCTCAATGTCTGCGACAGTGTCATAAGAAGTATCGGCTTGTTATTGATTATCGACTTGATACCTGCCTTGATGCTCGGTCGGTCAACAGACTGCATAACTCTTTCCTTACAGATAAGGAAGAACCACAGTGCGCCTGCACCTGCGACAACGGAGGTAAAAATACCCATTCCGACGAATGTACCCTGGAGGGTAAGCTTAACTTTGTTTCTGCCTATGAGGTCAAGCAGGATGGTCATTATCTGCTCGGGCAGTTTCTCGCCCAGTGCGCCCGAGACATAGTTTGCAATGGTTATGAGTCTCGTTCTGTCCACAGGGTGAGGGGTAATAGTCGCACGGATACCGGTTTGTGCTATTCCCTGGAATGTACCGACACCCTCTCTCACAACCATAAGTAACAAATAGCCCAGGAACTTCCAGATGTCGTTCTGCCCTCTGCCGGCAAAGATAATCGGCATGAGCCAATAGATACAGGTACCTATTGTTCCGGGGATACCGAAAGCGACAAGATAAGGCTTGAATTTGCCCCACCTCGTTCTTGTCTTGTCAACTATTGCGCCGAAGAGGATATCGTTGATGACATCCCAGATACCGTTGATGAGGTTTGCAATTCGCTGGTATCTCAAGCTTACCTGAAGAATGTTGGTAACAAAACGGCCGGAATACTTGTTGATATTGAAGCTCTGCGACATATCGTAGACAATATATGCGACGGTTTCCTTTGTGCCGACATATCGTCTGTTCTGATACACATAACCCGAGCCGTCTTCCGAGCCGTTGCCGCCCGAAGTCTGAACCTTGGTTTTCTCTTCAGTTGCCAAAGCATTACCTCCTGTCAATTTCTTTACCGTGAGGCCGCATCAGCGGCATTGAACGGGCACGGCAGACCCGAAAATTCACTTTTTTCTGCCGAACAGCGGACGGCACGGGTGAATGGTCTTGTAAAAAGAACAGTCCTCTCTGACCATATCGACAGCATCGATATTATACTCCGCAAGCACCTTGCGCCAGCGTTTTTTCATCCCTCTGTCATACTTAACGGGAACGAATCCCTCGGTAAGATAGCTCTTGACCGCACCCTTGCGCCACTCATCGGTGGTGAGGTATATGTAATCAACGCCTTTTTCCTTGAGAATGCGAACAGCTGTGTTGTTGAGATACTTTACAAGGCCCTTGCCTCTCCACTCGGTTTTCATTCCGACCATATGCAGCTCGCCGCAGTTTTTGTCGGGATGATAAACCGCCGCAGCCGTTGCCACGTGCTCGCCGCCGCAGTCGAGAAAAAGTACATCCTCATAAAGATTGAGGTCTTTGTGTTTTAATATGGTGTTGGCGAATCTGTCCTCGCCCTTTACACCCTCTGCAATAAGGCCGTCCTTACAGCAATCTATCCACGCCTGCATATCCTCGTCGCAGGAATATTTTGATATAGAAAAGCCTTCGGGCAGCTCCAATTCACGAACGGGTGTGCCCTTTAGCCAATACATTTTTAACTGTGCCACGATTTATTCACCTTTTTGCAATTCCTATT
>CAZFZW010000026.1:0-12630 GCA_964523465.1 uncultured Clostridium sp.
GATATGAACCGACATATTTTCCGAGTATTTCACTTCGTCGCCCTGCACGCAGTCACCGCAGGATATGATCAGGCGAGAGCCTTTGGATGAGTCGGTGATAAAAGAATTGCCTTTTTTCAGGGCTGACAAAACTGCTTCTTCCGACACTTCATCTGCGAAAACAAAAGTTGTCGGATTTGAAAGCATATCGGAAAAACCGTAATCCCTGTGATAGTCACTGCCGCCGACGGCGATTATTTTTCTGCCCTTCAAAAGTTCGGAGTGCCACCATTCAACAGCGGTCATATTGCTCCGGTGCATAAACATATTCCAGACTTCAACAGTGTCAAAAGAAAATGAATCAAACGGCAGTTTCCAACCGCATTTTGAACAAAACGGGTGATTCAAGGATACAGTACAGCCGACATTTTTCGCATTTTCGGCAAGAGTAATATATTCTTCCTCTGTCTGCGGTCTTTTGCCTTTTTGCGAGGGCACGCCGCTTCCCCACACATTAAAATGCCCAAAAGAGCCTGAATATTCTTCGCCCGGAATTACGAGCAGGGAATCCGAAAAATACGATTTTTCCCCTGCCGAATTTTTATTATGGTCGGTGAGGATAATAAAATCGAGCTGCTTTTTTTTGCATTTGTCGATAAGTACATTTGGTGAATATCTGCCGTCGCTTATCGAAGTGTGAAGATGTGTGTCACCCTTATACCACTGTCTCATATTTTACCCCAAAAATTTCATCAAAAGCTCGGTCAAAAATACTGCGGCGCAGGAGGTTGCGGCAACAGTCAAAAGACCTTTTTCAAAATATGCGAGCACAAGAGCGGCTATGAATCCGACTATTGCACTCGGTACGCTTGCGGTCGAGGAAAAAATAGCAGGTACAGTCATAACCGAAAGCACGGCGTAAGGGACATAGTACAAAAAAGAATTGATAAATTTGTTCTCTATCTTTTTCTTAACTAGCACGAGCGGCAACATTCTGACAAGGTAAGTGACACCTGCCGTGACGGCAAGACCCGAGAAAAATGAAGTTAAATCAGTCATTTTCACTTACCTCCTCTTCTGTTTTGACGGGTGCGGCAATGGCGAATATCACACTTGCCGCAACGGCACAGATTATTATAGAAAATCCGCTCGGGATTTTTGAAAGCAGGGGAATGAACTTAAACGCACAGCTGAAAGCTATTGCAGTAAGCACGCACAGAGCCGTTGGCAGACTTTTCTTTGCGGGCGGCACGACTATTGCTATAAACATTCCGTAAATTGCAATGCCGAGTGCCGAGACGAGCATATCGGGAAGAATACTTCCTGCAACTGCACCTATGAGTGTGCCGATACTCCAGCCGAGATAAGGCATAAGGGTCAGACCGTAGAGATAATTTCTGCCAAGAGCCGTGCTCTTTGAAATTGCGACTGCGAAAACTTCATCGGTGTTGACGAATGAAATGAGAAATCTGTCTATAAGTCTCACGGACTTGTCTAGTTTCTGTGAGAGTGAGACGGACATGAGCGAATATCTCATATTTATCACGAACTGAGTCAGGGCAAGTTCTATCAGTGAGCCGCCCGATGCGATTATCGGCACTGCCGCAAGCTGACCTGCGGAAGTGACATTGGTCATTGAAATCAGCACTGCTTCCCATGCCGACAGGCCGTTGCCGATTGAAAAAATACCGAAAGCGAATGCCACGGAGAGATAGCCAAGACAAATCGGCATACCGTCACGGGCACCGCTTATAAAACTGTTTTGCTTGTTTTCCATACTGTTCACCGTAAATTAAGATTATATCGTCTCTAAATTATAACACATTACAGTGATAAATTACAGACGGCAAGAATATAAAAATAGGTGTATACAAAAACAAACAAATGGTAATTTTGCCGAAATAGTTGTTGATGAAATGACTCAAAGGTATTATAATATAAGTAAGAGTTTTGAGAAAGGGAGCGTAACAATGAAACAGGAAATAAAAGAGCTTTATGAGCTCTGGTGCGAAAAGACCGAGGGCAATGCCGAACTCAAAGACGAACTTGCGGCAATCGCAGGCAAGGATGACGAAATTTCGGACAGATTCTACCGTGCTCTTGAATTCGGTACGGGAGGACTTCGAGGTGTACTCGGTGCAGGCACAAACAGAATGAATGTTTTCACTGTTAATCAGGCAACTCAGGGACTTGCGGATTTTCTCAACTCCAAGTACGAGTCTCCGTCCGTTGCCATTGCATATGATTCGAGAATAAATTCCGATGTTTTCGCCAAGGGTGCGGCAGGCGTACTTGCGGCAAACGGAATCAAGGTTTATATCTATCCCGAGCTTGTTCCCACTCCCATGCTCTCTTTTGCGATAAGACAGCTCGGCTGCAAATCCGGCATAATCATAACCGCAAGCCACAACCCGGCAAAGTATAACGGCTATAAGTGTTATTCGCCCGAGGGTTATCAGATGACCGATGCGGATGCCGAAAAGACTTATGAATTTATCAGCAAGGTGGATATTTTTGAAGATGTCCGCACGCTCGACTTCGATGAGGGTATAAAAGAGGGAAAGATAGAATATATCGACAAGAGCATAAACGAGGCTTTTTATTCAAGCGTGCTCTCACGCAGAGTCAATCCCTCTGCCACCGAAAGCGGACTTAAAGTTATATACACTCCATTGAACGGAACAGGCAACAAGCCCGTGCGTGAGGTGCTGTGTCGTGCAGGTTTTGACAGTGTTGAAGTCGTACCCTCGCAGGAGAATCCCGACGGGCATTTCCCAACCTGCCCCTATCCGAATCCCGAAATTCGTCAGGCGTTTGAAGAGGCACTCAAAATTGCCGAGGGCAGAGATGTTGATTTACTTTTGGCAACCGACCCCGACTGCGACCGTGTCGGTATAGCAGTCAACACCGGCAGTGATTACAGACTGATGAGCGGAAACGAAGTCGGTGTTCTTTTCACCGAGTATATTCTCTCGTCAATGAAAGAAAAGGGTACATTGCCGAAAAATCCCGTGATAGTCAAATCTTTCGTCACAACTTCGCTCGTTGATGCGGTGGCGGCAAGCTACGGCTGTGAAATTTACGATGTGCTCACAGGATTCAAGTATATCGGCGAATATGCAACCGACCTTGAGAAAAAAGGCGAGAGCGATCGCTTTATTCTCGGTATGGAGGAGAGCTACGGCTATCTCTCCGGACTTCACGCAAGAGACAAGGACGCTGTTGTTTCATCTCTGCTTGTGTGCGAGATGGCAGCTTATTACAAGGGACAGGGCAAGACCCTTGCCGAGAAGATGACCGAGATTTACGAAAAGTACGGTTATTATAAAAACACACTGCTCAACTTCACCTTTGAAGGCGAGAGCGGTATGGAGAAGATGGGCTCGATAATGACCCAGCTTCGGGACAACACACCCACCGAGATTGCCGGACTTAAAGTTACAGAAGCTGCGGATTATAAAACTTCCATCAGAGTTAATATGGAAAACGGCACCGAAAGTGAAATTACACTGCCCAAGTCAAATGTGCTCGCATATAAACTTGAGGGCGGCAACGGTGTTATTGTCAGACCCTCGGGCACAGAGCCGAAGCTCAAGGCTTATGTCACCGCCTGTGCCGCAGACGAGGCAGCCTCAAAGGCACTGAGTGAAAAAATCAGCGAGGATATAGAATCGCTTCTGGGTATTTAAGAAAGGGATGTAAAAATGAAAAGAGGATTATTGACGAGGATTGTTGCAATCGTTCTCGCCGTACTGATGGTGCTGAGTGTTGCGGCAGTCGCAATAAGCGTGTTCGCCGAGAGTATGGTGCCTGTAACGGGACAGAATACAAGCAACACAAAGTGGATAGCAATAGCCGCAGTTGCCGCAGTGCTTGTCATAATAGTATGCCTTGTTCTTCCGAAGGCAAAGAAAAAGTAAAATCGCTTTAAAAACTGAAATCACCTGAAAAGAAAAATTCTTCTCAGGTGATTTTTTTATGCCTTGCTCTTCTTTGATTTTTTCTGTTTTGTTTTTGGGGCGACAGCGGTTATCATTGAAAGTCCGACATCGGTGACGAGGGTGAGCAGCAGGAAGATGAAGTCTGCGGCGTTTGAGTATGTATCACTCGGGAAAATAAACAGCGACAATACATAGATTATGACTACCGTAACAGCACCGATTATTATTTCAAGCACACCAGCTCTTCTGAGTTTTTTACCCTGAACGCTGAAAGGCTGACGGTGGAATGCCGATGAGACGAAAATCGAGGCAGGGTTGCCTGTCATTGCAGTCAGTGCTATGTAAAGCGGTCTGTGACTGTCGGCAAAGCTGTCGTTTTTGAGCATTATCACGCCTGTGCCGATGTGTCCCGAAACAATGATAAGTTCGGCGAGGATACGCACTGCATCGAAAGAGCCTTCAAAGTTTATCGCCGTTACAACTGCATCTGCGAGCACCACTGCCGCAAAGCCGAAGAATAAAACAGGAACAACTCTTGTCTCAAGTACGCCTTTTTCACTGTCCCTTTTAGCCTTGCCGCACAGGATAAACGAAATTATCGCCCCTGCAAAAGTCAGCACTGCGACTGTCCACGCCGAAACTGTCGCACCGACGGTCAGCTTGTCTGCGAACAGTCCGACAGCTGCCGCAAAGAACAGGAAGAAAAGTCCCGAGACGAGATACAGCCCTTTTTTTCGAGTGGTCATAAAAAACATCTCCTTTTACTTTTTATAAAATCCTTTTACGCTGACATCGCCGCCGGTTACGGTCTCTTTCGTCCCGTCGGAGAAAATAACCCGAAGTCCGAAATTTCGGTCGATTCCGACTGCTCTGCCACGCTTAATTTCATCTTCACGCTCAATCATTATGTCTTTGCCTATAACCGCACAGTTTTCCGTATATTCCGAAAGGTATTCGTCTTTGCCGTTCGGAAAATTTTCACAGAGTATGTCAAGCTCTTCGAGTACGGCGGCAATAATTTCACAGCGGTCAAAGCTTTTTTTGCAGACCTCTTCAAGTGTTGTCGCAATTCCCGAAAGCTCCTCGGGAAAATCGCCCTGTCTGCCGTTTACATTTATTCCGATTCCCATAACCGGGCCTGCTTTTGTCATCTCGGTGAGAATACCGCAGATTTTGAGATTGCCGCAGACGAGGTCATTGACCCATTTTATCTTGCAGTCGGCGTTGCAGATTCTGTTTATCGCACGGTGCACGGCAACGGCACCCCAAGCTGTGATTTCGCTTATCTGCTCGGGTGCGGCACTACCTGTAGAAAGCAGGACGGACATATATATTCCAACCTTGCCTTTTGACATAAAACTCTTGCCCCGTCTGCCCCTGCCACCCGTCTGACTGTCGGCGATAATGCAGTCTCCTCTCTTTGCAAGTCCGTCCCGGCACAGCGATTTCAAATATGTGTTGGTGGAGTCCACGGTTTCGAGCACGGTTATTTTTCCTTTTCTCGGGCGGCTGAGATATTTTTCGATTTCAACGGCACAATAATTTTCAGCCTGCATTTTTCTTTGTGTCCTCCTCGACGTTTCTTCGCCAGTGGAAGAGATATTGCTGTGCTATTCCGCGAACGCCGTTTGTACATTCGGGCAGTCCGTCGGGATAAAGCTCGCCCATTATACGTCTGACCCATACATCCACGGGGAAAGCGTCCACACAGCCGAAGCCGAACAGCAGTGTACATTCGGCAACTTTTGCACCCACTCCTTTAATCGTGAGCAGGGACTGTCTTATTTTATCTGGCGATGCCGACTTGAGAGAGAAAATATCAACTTCGCCGCTCGACACCTTTCTTGCGGCATCGATTATGTATTTGTTGCGAAAACCGGCACGCAGTGGGGCGAGGTCATCGGGTTCGAGAGTCGCCAACCTTTCGGCAGAGGGGAAAGAATATCCGCCGCAGGGAAGTTTGTCGCCGAAAGTTTCGCACAGTCTCTCTATTATGCCCTTTATTCTCGGGATGTTGTTGTTCTGCGAGATTATAAACGAACAGAGCGTTTCCCACTCGTCCTGCTTCAATATCCTTATGCCGGGATATTCGGTGCAGGCGGTTTTCAGGTTTTCGTCGTGGCAGAGAGTAGCGCATATCTTTTGATAATCACGGTGCAGGTCAAAATAATCAAGCCAGAGTTTTTCAACCTCATCTTCCGTGGTATCATAAAAAATCAGAGTGTCGTTTTCCTGCTTGAGACAAAGTTCACGACCCAGAGCAACGCCGCTCCATGAGCCGTCTGCATTTTCGCTCCAACGAAACGCCTGACCGCAGTCGAGAATCAGCGGAAGAGAAAAGCATTTAAGCCCTGTTATGGCGGCATTTCGGCCGTTTTGCGAAATTTTGTCAAAATCCACCGCATTCACTCCTTTTTTATATTAAAACAAGAACAAAAACTAATATTCAAAAATAACACGATATAACAAAATGTATTAAAATTTGTGAGAAAAAAATCTATCCACATCGGAAAATCAAGTTTTTTCAAGCGTTTTTTGAGAAGTTATCAACATTTTCCACATAGTTTTCCACATATCACACACGAAAGTGCAATTACAATGCGTATAATGAACTTTTCGGCAATCTGCCGAATATTTGAAAGCCGACAGGACAAAAATAATCATCGAATAAAACCGATTTTTCACCTCGGAGGGAAATAAAAATGATAAAAGGCGTAAACCGTCAGGTAATCGAACTGACTCAGACAAAGTGCGAATATTTTGAAAAAGTGCTGTTTTTCATCAAACCGGAATATGCGGCAACGAGCGAGGGTACTCTCAGGGAGAGAGCCGGTCTCATTGCCGACAGCGCAGGTATTCCTCCTGCGAGCAAGTTAAAACGCAGAAAGCTGATTGAGGCGTTGAAGCTCGGCGGCTCGGCACTTGTCGGTGCGGCCGTAGCTGCGGCACTGTCATTTATTTTCTGAACAGCTCAGGCAAAAATCTTTCATCACACACTCACTGCATTTCGGGCGGCGTGCTATGCACACTGCCCTGCCGTGCAGAACACAGCGGTGGCAAAAGTCGTTGCTCTTTTCGGGGTCGAGCAGACTTTTAAGTTTAAGCTCGACTTTGAGCGGGTCTTTTGAATCGCAAAGACCCAGAAGATTTGTTATCCTGATAAGATGCGTGTCCGCAACGACCGCAGGCTTTAAATAGACATCGCCTATGATAAGGTTTGCGGTTTTTCTTCCGACACCCGGCAGGCGAACAAGCTCCTCTATAGTGTCGGGCACCGTGGAGGAATATTCGTCAATGAGCATACGGCACATACCGACTATGTCCTTTGCCTTTGCACGGAAAAAGCCGCATGGATGAACTATCTCTTCGACTTCGGAAACATCTGCATTCGCAAGACTTTCGAGAGTTGGAAAACGCTCGAACAAAACGGGCGTGACTAAATTCACCCTCGCATCGGTACACTGTGCGGAGAGACGGACGGCGATGAGTAATCTGTAAGGCTCGCTTTCGACAAGTGAGCAGATTGCATCGGGATATTCTTTTTCAAGTGCCGCCACGGCAAGGGCGGCTCTTTGCTTTTCGGTCATAATTTACCTCACGGGGACTATTTCTATCCAGTATCCGTCCGGATCTTCTATAAAGTATATACCCATCGACTCATTGACATAGCACACGCAGTTCATATCGCTGTGTTTTTTGAGGGATTCCTCGTAATTTTCAATGGTCAGTGCAAGATGAAATTCACACTCGCCAAGGTCATATGCCTGCGGATGCTCACGAAGGCAGGTAAGCTCCAGTGAAAATGTGCCGCTGCCGTCGGAGAGAAAGGCTATTGTGAAAGAGCCGTCCTTCGCACTCTTTCTGCGTACTTCGTAAAGACCGAGTGCCTCGGAATAAAACTTTATGCTCTCGTCGAGATTTTTTACATTAAAGTTAAAATGATTGAACCTGTATTCCATATTTTACCTCAATACTTATATGTCAGACCGAAAAGCTCGGTCTCATTTTTTCTGTCGTTTTTATATATCTCTTTTTTCACGGTTATCATGCCGAGGGTTATGTAGCCTAGCTTGTGGTAGAGTGCGAGGGCTGCCTTGTTGTTCGGCACGACCTCAAGGCACACCGAGGTGTAGCCCTTGCGTGACTTTACCTTTTCTTCGGAAAGAGCAATAGTGCGTGTCGCAACGCCCCTGCCACGCCTGTCATCGTCAACATAGATGTCCTCTATCCAGGCGGTGGTGTCGGTGCGGTAATTGAGATGAACGAAGCCGACAGTTTCTTTTTCCTCTATAATAAGGTACAGCTCGTCGTTGCCGTGAGTCCAGTCCTTCAAGGTTGTCCTCGCAGCCTTGAGTCTGTTTTCATCGGGGCGTTCCGTGCCGAAATGTACGCCCGAGTTAAAACCGAAATAACAGGCTATTCTTTCAACTGTTTCGTCCTTGTATTTTCCCGTGAGTGCGCCGAATTTTTTGAGCTTTGTCATTTTTAACACCCCTGAATATTTATAAGCTGATTATAACATATAAAATCTGTGCCTACAATGCTTCTTTTTGGTATTTGTGAGGGTTTTTCCCTTGACAAAACGGGACATCGGCAGTAAAATTGAAATCGATTCTCAATTTCAATTTATTCGGAGCGGTGATTATGGGCTATAACACAAAACAGGGCGAGCTTATCTTCGGTCTGCTGCGTGACAGCGGCGGCAGACATATGACTGCCGAGGATATTTCACGCTCACTGGGAGAGAGTGGATTCAAAGTCGGCAAGGCGACTGTCTATCGCCATCTCGAAAAACTCACGGGTGATGGCAGAGTGAGAAAATTCGTTTTGCATGACGGAGAGAGTGCGTGCTATCAGTTTGTCGGCGACAGCGGCGAGTGCTGCAATCATTATCATTTAAAGTGCTCGAAGTGCGGCAGGTTGCTCCATGTCGAATGTGATTTTCTCGATGAAGTCGCAAAGCATATTTTCGAGCATCACGGCTTTACGCTCAGCGAAGAAAACACGGTGCTCTACGGTGTCTGTGCCGATTGTGCCGGGGAGACTGAAAATGAAAAATAAGCTTTTGAAAATTTTATCACTTCTGCTCTGCGTAGTGTTCACTTTTTCGCTTTGCTCCTGTAGCGGCGGCAGTCAAACGCAGGACAGCGGCAAGCTCAATGTCGTGTGTACTCTGTTTGTGCCTTATGACTTTGTCAGAGAGATAGCAGGTGACAAAGTGGAGCTGACTTTGCTCCTGCCGCCCGGAATGGAGACTCATTCATATGAGCCGACCCCTGCCGATATCAAGGCGGTAGGTGGGGCGGATTTGCTCATTCGTGTGGGTGAGAATATGGAAACCTGGTCCCAAAAGCTCTTCGACTCCTCGACGGGAGCGAAGAATTATCTCGACATCGCTTCCGAGATGGGATTGCACCTTGCGGAACATGAACATCACGAGCACGGACACGAGCATCATGACCACGACCATGAGGATGCGGCGGACGGACACATCTGGACGAATCCCGTCTACGCCGAGGGTATGGTGAAAGTGATAACCGAAGCACTTTGCAGACTTGACGAAGAAAATGCCGAGGAATACCGAAGAAACTGCGACGAATATATAAAGAAGCTCGAGACGCTCGACAAAGAATTTGAGTCGATTGTAAATTCGGGAAACAGGGATACAGTGATATTTTCGGGTCGCTACGCTTTCAAAAATTTCGCAAAGCGTTATTCACTCAATGTCATCAGCGCACTAGATGCCTGTTCGGACAATTCCGAGCCGGGTGCACGCACCGTTGCGAGAATAACCGATGCGGTAAGAGAAGATAAAATCCCCGTTATATTTTATGAAGAGATGACAGAGCCGAGGACAGCTCGGGTGATTTGTGCGGAGACAGGCTGTGATATGCTGCTGCTCCACTCGTGCCAGAATGTCAGCCGTGATGAATTTGACTCGGGTGTTACTTATCTGTCGCTGATGACGCAAAATGCCGAAAATCTCAGGGAGGCACTCAAATGAACGAAAAAACACTCCTCACCTGCCGTGATGCCGTGATAGGATATGAAAACACGGTGGCGGTAAACGGTGTGAGCTTTTCAATAGAAAAGGGCGACTATCTTTGCATAGTCGGAGAAAACGGCTCGGGCAAGAGCACCCTTTTGAAAGGTCTGCTCGGACTGGTCGAGCTTATGAGCGGCGAAGTTGTTTTGTCAAAGGGACTGAGCAGAACCGATATAGGCTATCTGCCTCAGCAGACGCAGGCTCAGCGTGACTTTCCCGCAACGGTGAAAGAGGTTGTCATTTCGGGCTGTCTCAACGGCAGCCGTTCGCCGTTTTATTCAAAAGCCGACCGCAAAAGAGCACAGGAGAATATGGAACGCCTTTCCGTTTTGCCGCTTGCACGCCGCTCATACCGTGAGCTTTCGGGCGGCCAGCAGCAGAGAGTTCTGCTCGCCCGTGCGCTGTGCTCGGCAAAGGAGCTGATAATGCTTGATGAGCCTGTCACGGGACTTGACCCCGTGGTGACAGCCGAGCTGTATTCACTTATCAAAAAGCTGAATGTCGAGTCGGGGATAACCGTTGTAATGGTGTCACACGACATAGCCTGTGCGGTGGAGAACGCAAATAAGATTTTGCATCTGGGCGAGCGTGGAACGGAATTTTTCGGCTCGACCGAGGATTATCTCAAAAGCGACGCAGGCAGACGGTTTGCGGGAAGGGGGAGAAACAATGTTTGAACTTATCGGTGAAATGCTCTCCTATTCGTTTATGCGCCGTGCGCTTGTGGCAGGTGTGCTTGTGGCACTGTGCTCAGCACTGCTCGGAGTGTCGCTTGTACTCAAGCGATATTCCATGATAGGCGACGGACTTTCCCATGTCGGATTCGGAGCGGCGTGTATTGCAATGGCACTGAATGTCGCACCGCTTAAAATTTCCGTGCCTGTGGTAATTCTTGCGGCGTTTCTCTTAATGCGTATAAACGACAACGCAAAGATAAAGGGTGATGCGGCAATAGCTCTCATTTCGAGCACTTCCATTGCAGTGGGTGTCATAGCGGCATCGTTAACGACGGGACTTAACACCGATGTGTCGGGATATATGTTCGGCTCGGTACTGCTTATGAGCAATACCGATATTGTCGCCTGCGTGATAATTTCGCTTGCGGTGCTCGTGCTCTATGTCGTGTTTTATAACCGCATTTTCGCAGTCACTTTTGACGAGACTTTTGCCGCCGCAACGGGAACAAAGACAGGATTTTACAACACCGTGACCGCTTTGCTCACGGCTGTGACTGTGGTTGTCGGTATGCGAATAATGGGCGCACTGCTCATTTCGAGCCTGATAATCTTCCCTGCACTGACCTCAATGCGAGTGTGCAAAAGCTTTCGTGCGGTAACGGCGGTGTCAGCTGTTGTGTCGGCGGTATGCTTCTTTGTCGGACTGACTGTCTCTTATGCATTGAACACCCCTGCCGGTGCGAGCGTGGTTGCGGCGAACGCTGTTTGCCTTTTGCTCTTTGCCGCAGTCGGCGCAGTGAAAAATGCGATAACCCGCAGAAAGTTTAAATAAACTGTTATCATTTGTTAAATAAATATAAAAAACTTTTACTATTCGATTTTTTGTGATATAATCGGGATAATGTCAAAAATAACGGGAGGAAAAAATGCAGGATATTATTACAGTAAATAATCTGAGCAAGTCCTACGGCAATCATCGGGTTCTCGAGGATGTTTCGTTTAATTTCGCACCCGGTCAGATAATAGGTCTGCTCGGCCCCAACGGCTCGGGCAAGTCATCGCTTATCAAGATTCTCACAGGCCTGATTCACGACTATTCGGGCGAGGTTCTCATCGACGGCGAAGTTCCGTCTCCTTCAACAAAGGCGAAGATAGCCTATCTGCCCGAGAAGTCATATCTCGCAGACTGGATGCGTGCAATTGACGCTATCGACTACATTGCGGATTTCTATCCCGACTTTGACCGTGAAAAAGCTTTGCAGATGCTTGACACATTCAAGCTCTCCCCAAAACAGAAGATAAAGTCAATGTCAAAGGGTATGCACGAAAAGCTTCAGCTCATTCTCGTTATGTGCCGCAACGCACAGCTGTATATTTTCGATGAGCCGTTGAGCGGCGTTGACCCGGCAGCAAGAGCTCAGATTCTCGACCTGATTATGAAGAATCACCCCGAGAATGCCACAATGCTCATCTCCACCCACCTTATCCACGATGTCGAGAGCATCTTCGACAGAGTGCTGATGATAGGTCAGGGACAGGTTTTGCTCAATGCGAGCGTTGATGAAATAAGCAACGACGGCAAGACGATCGAGGATATTTTCAAGGAGGTGTTCGCATATGCCTGGTAAGCTCAGAAATTTCGGCAAGTTACTCAAAAATGAGATAAAGATGAGCGCACACTCCATGATGAACATCTACCTCGCCGCCGCAGTGACAATAGGCATTATGCTGCTTGCATATGTAATAGACATCGGCTGGCTCAGCGCACTTGCGACAATTGCTCTGTTCCTCATAGCGCTCATTGCACTTGTGATAACCTTTGTCGGTGTTATCGCAAACTTCCAAAAGACGCTCTATGGCAATCAGGGATATTTGAGTTTCACTCTCCCCGTAACGAGCGGTGAACTGCTCGCCGCAAAAGCGATAGTCGCATTTTTGTGGATGATACTCAGCTACGCCGTGAGCATCGGCATTATGATTTGGATTT
>CAZFZW010000027.1:0-12627 GCA_964523465.1 uncultured Clostridium sp.
TTTCAAATTTAAACTCGGATATTTTCTGTTTGAATCCGTCAAAACCCTCGTCGATCGTTCGGGTTATCGAATGTTCTTTATCTGTCACCTTTGACATATCGATTTCGCCAAGCTTCATCACGCTTTCAAATGCACCCGTGAAGAGCATAACAAGTGCGGCGCAGATTCCCGCCGTTACTCTTATTGAATACATCAGCAGATTTTCGCTCTTTCGTTTTTCCCTGCTCTTTTCCTTTGCCGCCGCAGACAGGACTTCTTCGTAAAGTCCCTCGGGCGGTGCTACTGTGGGCAGTTCGAGCGTTATTAAGGCCATACGCTCGGCGCACTCGTCGCATTCGGCTATGTGCTCTAAAATCCGTGTGGATTCTTCGGCACTGAGCTGTCCGTTTAGCAGCAATTTTAACTTTTCACTGTCTGTATGCATCATTGCAGTATGACCTCCTTTAGATTTTCTCTGAGCATCTTCTTGGCACGGTATGCCCTCGTCTGCACGGTCTTGAGCGGCTCGCCCGTACTCTCGGCTATTTTTGACAGCGGTATGTCCTCGCAGAAATAACCGACTGCCACACTCCTGTACGGTTCCTTGAGATTCTCACACGCCGCTCGAACATCACGCCCTAGCTGTTCTTTTATGTACTCGTCCTCAAGTTCCGGCGTTGCACCTGCCCAAAAGTCAAGCTCATCGTCCTCAACGGGCTTTGTCCGCATGGCGGCACTTTTGAGATAGTCGAGACACTTGTTGGTCGCTATCCTGCTCAACCATGCCCTCTCGTTCCTGCCGTCGAATTTCGAAAGCGCATTGTATGCCGACAGAAAGGTTTCCTGCGTCAAATCCTCAGCGGTAAAGTAGTCGGCGGTGAGTCGGTAGCATATGCTGAAAACAAGCTTGCCATAGCCGTCCATGAGCTCTTTTAACTTTTCATCACGGTCTATCTTTACCACCTCTCTTCCGCTTTCACCAACAATAACGAACGGTTAAAATAATATACTTCAAATTTTTTCAAAAAATCGCAAAAGCCGCAGAATAAGCTTTCTGCGGCTCCGATTTATTTTTTTGCGAGGTTTGTCAAAATAACCTCAAAAAGCCTTTGGCGGTTATTCTCTCCGACAAACGAGTTGTGCGGAGTGATTATGACATTTTCAAGCTCCCACAGCACGCTGTCTGCGGCAAGCGGCTCGGAGTCAAACACATCGAGCACCGCACGCAGTCTGCCCGAGGACAGCTCTCTTTCGAGTGCGGCACTGTCAACGACTTCTCCACGGGCGATGTTGACTATCACTGCGCCGTCTTTCATCTTGCCGAGAATGTCGGCGGAAATTATGTGCCTTGTCTCGCTGTTAAGCGGCAGGGCGAGAATCATAATGTCACAGCTCCGCACGGCGGCGGCAAGCTCATCGGTTTTATACATTCTGTCAAAACCCTGCGCCACTCCGCTTTTGCTCACGCCGACAACTTCACAGCCGAATGCAAGAAAACGTCTGGCACATTCCGTGCCGACACTTCCGCAGCCGACAACGCATACGGTTTTTCCGCAAAGCTCCTCAAGCCCCCTGTGCTTTTCCCAGCGGCGAGCAAGCTTGTTATTATCAAAAAATGCGAATTTTTTATAAAGCTGCAAAACTCCGCACACGGCGTACTCCGCCATAGGCACACTGTACACTCCGCGGGCGTTAAACACCGATATTTTGTTCTCCCTCATATAGTCCATGGGTACTCTGTCGAGTCCGGCACTCGTCAGCTGAACAAAGCGAAGGCGTGGAAACCGCTCGGGCGGCGTATAGAGAAAAAGTCCGTTGCATATGATTCCCTCTATCTCGTCACACGGAATCTCCTCGCCGACAGGCTCACGCTCATCGGGGAGAAAATATATCTCGTAACCGAGTTTTTCGAGGGCGGCTCTCTCTTCGTCTAAAAAGCGAAACGCACCTGTTATGAGCAGCTTCATATTCAGTCCTCCGTCATTTTCTTTATCGCTCTGACTGTCTTTGCGACAGGCAGACCTACTACATTGAAGTAGTCGCCGCAAATGCCCTCAACAAGCGTGCAGCCGAGCCCCTGTATGCCGTAAGCACCTGCCTTGTCCATCGGCTCGCCACTTTTGACATAAGCTGATATTTCATCCTCCGTCAGGTCAAAAAATCTCACCTTTGTCTCCTCGCTGAAAACGGTCTTTTTCTCTCCTTTTATTATGCAAACACCCGTATACACGGCGTGCTCTCTGCCCGAAAGGCGGCGAAGCATCGCCTTTGCATCCGCTTCATCCACGGGCTTGCCGAGAATCTCACCGTCAACGCAAACTACCGTATCTGCGCCGATAACGCAGTCATCTGCTCTCCGTGTAGCCACGGGGGTGCACTTCTGCTCGGCTATCGAGCAAACTTTTTCTTCGGGCGTGTTGCCAAGCGGTATTTCGTCAACGCCCTGAACATCTATTTCAAAATCTATCCCTGCCGTCTCGAGCAGCTCTTTTCTCCTCGGAGACGAGGATGCAAGCACAATTTTCATATTTTGCCCCTCCTGCGAAGCTCTGCGACCTTGAGCACGGCCGCCTGAGTTTTTCCGTCACGGATTTCATTGTCAAGCACCATCTGCACCGCCTTTTCAAGCGGTATTCTCTCGGGAGCTAAAAATTCGTCCTCGTCAAGGTCAAGGGATGTGAAAGTAAGTCCCGTTGCGGCATACATATGGATTATCTCACCGCAGTAGCCGGGGGTCGGATAGAATTTGCCGATGTCGATGTAATTCTCGGCTATTGCACCGGTCTCCTCACGAAGCTCACGCTTGCCTGCCTCGAACGGGTCCTCTCCCTTTTCAAGCTTGCCTGCCGGTATCTCCAGAATAACCTCGGAATAGGGATAGCGAAACTGCCTGACGAACATCAGCTCATTTTCATCCGTCAATGCCGCCACGGTAACTCCACCCGGGTGCTCCACCACTTCACGAAGAGCCTGCTTGCCGTTAGGCAATTCGGCCGTGTCACTGCGCAGATTTATTATCCTGCCCTTGTAGATATATTTTTTCTCGACTGTCTTTTCGATAAGATTCATTAAATCTGCCTCCGTTTTATTTTCGCCCGATTATGAATAAGTATCACAAAGGGGGCGATAAAATGAGTTATATTTTCAAGCCGCAGGAGCCTGACTACGCATTTCTCACACGCACCGTCAACGCTCTTTCGGTACAATATCCTTTTTTAAGACTGAAAATCATCGGCCGCAGTGCGTGCCGCAGAAAGCTTTTCTCCCTCTCCATCGGCAGGAGCGAGCACCCCGTTATAATAGCGGCGTGTTTTCACGCACAGGAGAGACTGTCTGCCCTTGCCACGCTCAAATTTATCGACCGACTGTGCCGCAGTACCCGTGACGGGAAAGAGCTGTGCGGTATAGACACGGGCGGTGCACTCCGACACCGTGAAATAATCTTCATCCCCTGCGTCAATCCCGACGGAGTGGAGATTGCGTTAAACTCAGCTTCCACGGCGGGAAAATACACACCTGTTGTCGAGCGTGCTCAACAATCAAGCGTAGACTTATGGAACGCCAACGCCCGAGGAGTCGATTTAAATCACAACTTCAACGCCTGCTGGGATATTTCAAAAAAAGCAGAGCTTGACAGCGGTATATGTGCTCCGTCTCCACGGAGGTTCGGCGGCTATGCACCCGAGAGCGAACCCGAGGTGCAGGCACTCGTCTCGCTTTGCCGCAGGCGGCTACCGAGGACCGTAATTGCTTTGCACAGTCAGGGTGAGGAAATTTATTACAGATACGGCACTCACACTCCACCTCGCTCCGAACACCTCGCACGCATTTTCGCCGCATCGAGCGGCTACAAATTAGCGGAGAATTCGGCTCTTGCCTCCCACGCAGGGTTCAAGGACTGGGCGATTGACGAGCTGCACATTCCGTCGTTCACTTTTGAAATAGGCAAGGGCAAAAACCCGTTGCCGATAAGCGATTTTCAAAATGTATATGAAACCGTGGAGGAAATGCTGCTGTTGTCATGCGTAATGTAAAAAATATCTTCCGATAAGCGGCAAATTTCTACGCAATAAACCGTTTTTACTCTTTTCTTTTTCGCCGTTTAAATGTATAATAAGGGATATAATATCATCGGAGGGAATAGCAATGTCAACTATATTGGTTACAGGCGGCGCAGGATTCATCGGCTCACACACAAGTGTCGAACTGCTCAACGCCGGTTATGACATCATTATACTCGATAATTTTGTCAACAGCAAGCCCGAAAGTCTCAAAAGAATCAAGGAGCTCGGTGGCAGAGACTTCAAGTTCTATGAGGCCGACATTCGTGACGGTGAGGCTCTTGACAAAATTTTTGCCGAAAATCACATTGATGCGGTCATCCACTTTGCAGGCCTCAAGAGCGTTCCGCAGAGTGTTAAGGAGCCGCTCGACTACTACGACAACAACATTGCAGGCACTGTCTGCCTGTGTCAGGCCATGGACAGAGCCGGCTGCAAGAGGATAGTTTTCAGCTCCTCCGCAACCGTTTACGGCAGCAAGAATGTCTCTCCGCTCAAGGAGGATATGCCCACCGGCGGCACGACCAATCCTTACGGCACAACAAAGTATTTCATTGAAAATATACTCAAAGACCTGTGCATTTCGGACGGGGACTGGGGCGTTTCGATTCTTCGCTACTTCAACCCCATCGGCGCACACAAGAGCGGCCGCATCGGCGAAGACCCCAACGGCATCCCCGGCAACCTTATGCCCTACATAACCCAGGTGGCAATAGGCAAGCTTGAGTGTCTGAATGTCTGCGGCAACGATTATCCGACCCCGGACGGCACGGGCGTGCGTGACTACATCCATGTGGTTGACCTCGCTCTGGGTCACATCAAGGCACTGTCAAGACTGCTTGTCACCCCCGGCTGTGAAGTGTATAATCTCGGCACAGGCAAAGGCTACAGCGTACTCGATGTTGTCAAGGCATTTGAAAAGGCATCGGGCAAAAAGGTGAACTACAGAATAGCTCCCCGCCGTGACGGTGATGTTGCCTGCTGCTATTCCGATGCTTCAAAGGCAAAGGAAGTGCTCGGTTGGAGCGCACAGTACGGAATCGAGGATATGTGTGCCGACTCATGGCGTTGGCAGTCGCAAAATCCCAACGGACTTGAATAAAGAATGACTGAATTTTTTGAAAACACGCAAAAGCCCGAATGTGCGGTGCTTGTCGGTCTGGACACGGGTGAATATGACTGCGAAGTTTCGCTTGACGAGCTTGAGGAGCTTGCAAAAACGGCAGGTGCTCAGGTGCTCGCCCGTGTAACGCAAAAGCGTGACACACCCGACGGCGCAACTTACATCGGCTCGGGCAGATTGCAGGAAATAAAAGATTTCTGTGCGGATAACGAAGTTGATCTGCTTATCTTCGACGGTGAACTGACACCCTCCCAACAGAGGAATGTCGAGGATACGACTGACACAAGAGTGGTTGACCGCACACAGCTTATCCTCGATATTTTCGCCGCCCGTGCAAGGAGCGGTGAGGGCAAGCTTCAGGTTGAACTGGCACAATTGAAGTATCTTCTGCCCCGTCTGGGCGGCAAGGGCACGAGTATGTCCCGTCTCGGCGGAGGAATCGGCACAAGAGGCCCGGGCGAAACAAAGCTCGAATCCGACCGCCGTCACATTCGCCGCAGAATCAAGAATCTCGAGGACGGCCTTGAGGCGCTCACAAAACGCCGCAGGCTCGCCCGTGAGAGGCGTGAAAAGGACGAGGTTGAGACTGTTGCAATTGTCGGCTACACAAACGCCGGCAAGTCCACCCTGATGAACACACTGACACAGGCAGGCGTGCTCGCAGAGGACAAGCTTTTCGCAACGCTCGACCCCACTTCGAGGGCACTCACACTGCCCGACGGCAGGAGGGTAATGCTCATTGACACCGTCGGATTCATTCGCAGACTGCCGCACGGCCTTGTCGAGGCGTTCAAATCGACCCTTGAAGAGGCGGCAAGCGCAACGCTCATTCTCAATGTGTGCGACGCATCGTCTCCCGACTGTGCCGAGCATCTTGAGGTGACAAACCGTCTGCTCGAAGAACTCGGCTGCAAAGACAAGCCGATAATCGCCGTGTTCAACAAATGCGATGTAGCTACCGAGATAAGCTCGCTGTCAGTGGGTCTGCACAGCGTTAAAATATCCGCACTCAGCGGCGAGGGTCTCGATTCGCTTTTGACGGAGATTCAAAAGGCTCTGCCGCCCACGAGAAAAAAGGTCTCCCTGCTTTTGCCCTACAATATGGGTTCGGATGCCGCAGTTCTTCGCAGGCTCGGAGCACTCGAGAGCGAAGAATACCGCCCCGACGGACTGTTTATGACAGTCACGGCGGATGTAAAGCTTCTCGAAAAATACAAATATTATATCGTCTAATCATCAATAAAGCCGTCCGCGAAAGCATCTGCTCTCTGCGGACGGCCTTTTTATGTATCCGCCCCGAGGACGGATGAGGATTACTCCTCGTTCTTGTTTTCCTGCTTGTTCTGGGTCTTATTCTGCTGATTCTGCTTGTTCTGACCCTGCTTGTTCTGAGCCTGATTATTCTGCTTGTTCTGCTGATTCTGACTGTTACGGTTTTCCATTGCTGAAACACTCCAAGCCCCATATAGGGAAATTTAGGATTTTAAATCCCCGGCACTGTTGTGCCGTTACTATCGTTCCCCGAAAAGCAAAAAATATAACGGTAATAAATGTAAATTAACGCACGGTATGTTATAATAATGAAAAAGCTGACACGAGGTGTAATATGAAACTGACAGATGAGCTTTTCAGAAAACTTCAAACTCTTTCGCAAATTGAGCTTTTCGACAACGAGCGTGAGCGTTGCCGTGAGGAACTTGAAAAGATAATCGAATATATCGAAATTTTAAATGAGGTGGACACCGAAAATGTCGAGCCGCTTGTTCATCTGTTCAAGGAAAGCTGTACGCTTCGTGAGGACGAGACGGGGGAATCATTGTCGTTAGACATGGCACTTTCAAATTCGCCAAAGACAGTTGACGGCTGTTTTTCCGTCCCTAAAGCGGTAGGTGAGGTGAAAGAATGAATATAACATCACTTTCCGCACTCGAGCTTGCGGCACTGATACACTCGGGAGAAGTGAAGATTTCCGATGTGCTCGACCGCATATATGCTGCAATAGACGAAAACGACAAAAAATTCAACTGCTTTATCTCTCTGTGTCCCGAGCGTGCATATAAAAAAGCTGCCGAGGTGCAGGTTCTTATAGATTCGGGCAATGTACCGAGCGAGCTTGCAGGCGTGCCGATAGGCATTAAAGACAACATCTGCGTTGACGGCGTGCCCACGACCTGCGGCTCACGGATGCTCGAAAACTTCGTGCCGCCAGAAAGTGCGTTTGCCATAAAGCGACTCGAAGATGCGGGACTTATCATAATCGGCAAGCTCAATATGGATGAGTTTGCCATGGGGTCATCAACAGAGACCTCATATTTCGGCGCAACGCTCAATCCTCTTGACCTGTCCCGTGTGCCCGGAGGCTCATCGGGCGGTGCGGCGGCGGCTCTGTGTGCCTGTGAAATACCGCTTGCACTCGGCTCGGACACGGGCGGCTCTGTCCGACAGCCTGCCTCTTTCTGCTCGGCAGTCGGATTCAAACCGACTTACGGTACAGTGTCGAGAAACGGACTTGTGGCATACGCCTCATCCTTTGACCAGATAGGCCCTATGGCGAGGAAAGTTGAGGACTGTGCCGCCCTTTTCAAAATAATCAACGCCTTTGACCCTGCCGACCAGACAAGCGTCAAGGCAAATCCCGTCACCGCCGAAAACATACACAGCTATTCCCTCTCGGGCAGGAGAATTGCCGCCGTGCGTGAGCTTATCGACGGCTGTGACGAACACACGGCAAGCTGTTTTTCAGCGGCTATTGAGCGTGCAAAGCGTTTAGGGGCAGAGGTTGAATATATCTCGGTTCCCTCTCTTAAATACACTGCCGCCGCATATTATATCATCGCCTGCGCTCAGGCAAGCTCCGAGCTTGCGAGATATGACGGTGTGCGCTACGGACACCGAAGCGGCGACGCGAAAAGCCTGTCCGAACTTTATATAAAAGGACGCACCGAGGGTTTCGGTTCGCAGGTCAGACAGCGGCTGATTCTCGGCAACTTTGTGCTCAGTACGGGATACTATGAGGCGTATTACGACAAGGCTCTGCGAGTACGCCGTGTCATTGCCGATGCGATAAACGATGTGTTCGACCGCTTTGATTTCATCGCATCGCCCACATATCCGACCACTGCCGCAAAAATCGGCGAAAGTCTTGCCGACTCCGTTAAAACTTATTCGGGAGATTTATATACGACCGTTGCGAATTTGACAGGGATTCCCGCAATATCGGTGCCCTGTCCGTGCAACGACGGTTTGCCCGTGGGACTTCAGCTCATGGCGAAACCGTTTGATGACGAATACCTGCTCGGTGCGGCAAGGTGCTTTGAAGAGGTGAGCAGATGAAATATGAAACCGTGATAGGACTGGAAGTCCATATTGAGCTGAAAACGAACACCAAAATTTTCTGTTCCTGTTCTGCCGAGTTCGGTGGTAAACCGAACACCCACACCTGCCCCGTGTGCCTCGGACTTCCGGGAACTCTGCCTGTACTTAATAAAAAAGCGGTGGAACTGGGTGTGCGTGCAGGCCTTGCGACAGGGTGCGAGATAACACGCCTGAGCCGCTTTGACCGCAAAAATTATTTTTATCCCGATCTGCCCAAGGCGTTCCAGATTTCACAGCTGTATCTGCCCCTGTGCCAAAACGGTTCTCTGTCTCTCAAAAGCGGCAAGGTCATACGCATAAAGGAAATGCACCTTGAAGAGGATGCCGGAAAGCTCATTCACTCGCCCTCGGACAACTCGACTTTGATTGACTGCAACCGTTGCGGTGTGCCCTTGCTCGAAATAGTGAGCGAGCCCGATATGAGCAGTGCCGAGGAGGCGGAGGAATATCTCGAAAAGCTCCGTGAGCTGATGCAGTTTACGGGAGTGTCCGACTGCAAAATGCAGGAGGGCTCGCTCAGAGCGGACATAAATGTTTCCGTTCGTCCCGAGGGTTCAACTGCTTTGGGCGAACGCACGGAGATGAAAAACCTGAACTCATTTCGTGCCGCAGTCAGGGCGATAAAAGCGGAGAGCGAGCGGCAGATAACGCTCATAGAAAACGGCGAAAAAATCGTGCGTCAGACCAGACGGTGGGATGACACTGTGGGAGAGAGTTTCCCCATGCGTTCAAAAGAGGATGCAAGCGACTATAAATATTTCCCCGAGCCAAACATTCCGCCCGTGGTGCTGACCGACTGCGACATTGAGCGTATCGGTTTCGAGATGCCCGAACTGCCCGAAAAGAAGCGGCAGAGATTTGCGACAATGGGACTGTCCGACACGGATATTGATACACTTTTAGGCTCGATTTTCCTCTGCGAGCTGTTCGAGCGAACGGTCGCACTTTGCGGCAATGTGCGTGAATCGGCGGCATGGATAACCGTAGAACTGCCTGCCGTTTTGCGTGACAGCGGACTAAATGCCGACACAGCCGCTTTCAACTTCGACTCCGTGGGCAGGCTGATAAATATGCTCCTTGACGGAAAAATCAGCAGAACCGCCGCCAAAAAGGTGTTCAAAAGCATCGTCACCGAAAACGCAGACCCCGAAGAATATGTAAAAGAACACGCCCTCGCAATGATAACCAACCCCGAAGTGATTCTGTCTGCGGCGAAAAGGGCGGTGGAGGAAAATGAAAAAAGCGTCACGCAGTATAAAAACGGCAAGACGCAGGCTTTTCAGTTTCTCGTCGGTCAGTGTATGCGTGCCCTCGGCGGCAAAGCATCGGCACAGGCCGTGTCTGACGCATTGCATAATGTTCTGGGCGACTGATTGCATCATCTGCAAAAAAATAACCTTCGCACAGCGCAAAACCGTGCGAAGGTTATCTGCTTTTTGTTACTGTTCAACCTTTGTCAGGGAGTTTGAACCGATATTGTCGTTAGAAAGAGTGAGAACGCCGTCCTCATATGTGGCGGTGAAAGTCACCTGCGTACCGGCCTTAAAGCTGCCTATCGAGATTTCTGGCACTACGGTAACGGTTGCGGGGTCTGCCTCGGTATCAACGGTGTAAGTACCGTTTACATCCGCACCGAGCGAAACTCCGAGGATGTTGACACCGTCTGCCTTGTAATTGAATGTGCCGTCCTCTTTGAACTCGACGGTGTACTTGCTGTCCGCATCGCTCCACTTGCCGACTATCTGCTTTTCAAGGCTTGCTGTGCAGGCGGCGAACGCACACACGACAATAGCCGCAATCATAACAAGTGCCGTCAATTTGAGTGCTGTTTTCATGGTATACCATCCTTTCTTGTTTTGAACGAAATATTCTTCCGTTTTTATTATAACACAGCACTTATACTTTGTCCACAGCCGCCGACAGCTGTTTACATAAACTTTATTTTTGCCCGACATTTTTTTGTTTACAACTCCACTTGAGAGTTGTATAATTATTGTAAGTGCATACGAAATTTTGCACAGAAAGGAGAAAATAAAATGAAGAAAAATCCGCTAAAGCGCATACTCAGCTTCGCCCTTGCGGCAATAATGCTCTGCTCTGTATTCGCAACCACCGCAGCGGCTGCAACAAAATGCTCCTGCGGCCATTCGCCCGTCATTATGATTTCCGGATTCGGCGCAACCGCACTCGCCGAAGTTCAGGATGACGGCTCGCTCGAAAAGGTTTTTCCGCCCGAGATTCTTGAGATACTCGGTCTTGTCGGCGCAAACGGCGTTGACATTATCAAAGGTCTTGTCGATTACTTCCAGACCAACAACGGCGACACCCTCGCCGTTCCGATGAAGAAGATAATCACCGAGTTCCTTGAGCCGCTCAAGATGAACGATGACGGCACTTCCTATTATAACCTCGTTCCGATTCTCAGCGGTGCTGAGAACACAAGCCTTGAGGCGTTCACAAAGAACGACCAGCTCGACCTTGTACCCTATACAGGCTCCGAGTTCCTCGACATGGAGGTTATCGGTGACGAAATAGGCGACGACCATGTTTTCAACTTCCTCTATGACTGGCGCAAGAGCCACACCGAGGTTGCCGACGAGCTTCATGACTACATTGAAGAGGTCTGCGAGCTTACCGGCCACGACAAAGTAAGCATCTACAGCATCAGCCAGGGCAGCCTTGTTCTCGGCGTTTATATGTACAACTATCCCGAGGACGATTACATTGACCGTGCCGTATTCGACACTCCCCTGCTTGAGGGCAGCAACCTTGTCTCTGATGTTTATTCGGTCGATTCTCTTTCGTTTAACTATCTGACAGTACTCGAAATTCTCAGAGCTATACTTCACACCGAGTTTGACCTCTCTTTCCTCACCGATATAATTTCCGCAGAGGAAATGGACAAGGCTATTGACCTTGGTGCAAAGACGATGATTATCCCGCTTGTTGTCAACATTCCGGCATTCTGGGAGATGTGCGACAATGAGAGCTACGAATACTTAAAGACCGTCTATCTCGATGAGGTTAAGAACGAAAAGCTTCTCGCAATGATAGACGAGACAAAGAGCGGCTTTATGAGCCACATTTCCGAGACCCTGCGTGCTCAGCAGGATAAGGGCGTGAGCGTTTCGATAAAGTCCTGCACAGGCGTACCGCTCGCAACCGGCACTAATGAGTACAGCGACGGTATCGTTAACCTCAGATATTCCTGCGGTGCTACCTGCGCTCCGTTCGGCGAGAAGTTCGCAGACGACTACAAGCAGGCTGTCAACACCGGCAAGAACAACATCTCGCCCGACAGAACCGTTGACCTCTCCACCGGCTATCTGCCCGAGCGTACATGGATAGTAAACAATCACTATCACGGCCAGGCCGAATGGGATCCGAGAACATACTCTCTGCTCATGGAGCTTCTGCTCACAGACAACATCAAGGATGCATATTCTCACATTGAGTATCCCCAGTTCATGGAGAGCTGTGCGCCGACAACCGATGTTGCCCTGTTCTTCAAGAGCACCAATTCTTCGTTCCTGCCCGTTCTTTCAAAGCACCTGTTCTCCTGCAACTCGGTGATGATAAAGAACCTCTCGAATGAGGACAAGATAAAGATCTCCTCCGTCTCCTCGACTAACGGCACTTTGAAGTTCAATCTTCCTTATCCCGTAGTCCTTGAGCCGGGCGAGTCGATTGAGGTAGCGTTCACAGGCAAGGTACCTGCAACCGAGAGCTACGACACCGTAACAGTCGGCTACAGAAGAATGTCCCTGCTCGGCAAGGATGCAACCCTTGACTTCGGCTACACCGTGACAAACAACTACTCCGGTGTCAGCAACATCGACCTCACACCCGCATTCATCATCACAGCCGCTCAGATAGTCAGTGACCTTCAGACCATGATGACCCGTATTAACGCAGTAATCTCGTTCATCAACGGCTTGATGTAAGAAAACAATAGTTTGCCCGAAAGCCGTGCGGCTTTCGGGCAGATTTTTTATGTATGCTTATTTGTCGCTCATCCGTTCCTGTTCTGCTTTTGCCTTATTCTTTGCCAATTCAAAAAGCCGTAGCAATCGTTTATGAAGAACACGC
>CAZFZW010000028.1:0-12365 GCA_964523465.1 uncultured Clostridium sp.
TTATTCCCTATTGGACTAAGACTGTGGCGTTTGCAAAGGAGCACGGTGTCAACAAGATAGCTTTCGAGCCGCACCCCGGATTCTGCGTATACAACACCGAGAGTATGCTAAAAATTCGTGAGGCTGTCGGCCCCGAACTCGGCGCAAACCTTGACCCGAGCCACCTCATATGGCAGGGCATGGATCCTGTTGCGTGCATCAGAGCACTCGGCGATGCAATCTTCCACTTCCATGCAAAGGATACGAAGATTGATACATACAACACCGCAGTCAACGGAGTGCTTGACACCAAGCCTTATGCTGATGAGATTCACCGCTCGTGGATATTCCGCTCCGTCGGTTACGGTAACGACTATTCTTATTGGAAGGACATCATCTCGAATCTTCGCCTTGTCGGTTACGATTATGCGATAAGCATTGAGCACGAGGATTCGCTTATGAGCCAGGACGAGGGCCTTTCAAAGGCTGTTGATTTCCTCAAGAGCGTACTTGTTACCCAGAGCACAGGCGATATGTGGTGGGTGTAATTTAAAATAACGCAAAAACTTTTTAGGAGTATACAAGACAATGGATAAAAACAAGAAAATCGGCGTTGCCGTTATCGGCTTCGGCGGCATGGGCGGTTGGCACGCATCCAACTGCAAGGATGATCTGACTGAGTTTGCAGACCTCATAGGTATTTATGACATCGACCCCGCAAGACGTGCAGCAGCAGAGGAAGAGGGCATACACGCATTTGCAACCCGTGAAGAACTGCTTGCGGATGAGAGAATAGACCTCGTCACAGTCGCAACCCCCAACGATGTTCACAAGGAGATTGCGATAGCTGCTATGGCGGCAGGCAAGAATGTTATATCCGAAAAGCCTGTTGCCATGAGCCGTGAGGAGCTTGAAGAGATGATAGCCGCATCGAAGAAATACGGCAAGCTTTTCACTGTTCATCAGAACAGACGCTGGGACCCCGACTTCAAGTGCGTGCAGAAGATACTCGAGAACAACGAGCTTGGCAGAGTGTTCCGCATTGAGTCGAGAGTTCAGGGTTCAAGAGGAATCCCCGGCGACTGGCGTAATAAGAAAGAGCACGGCGGCGGAATGGTACTCGACTGGGGTATTCATCTGCTTGACCAGGCACTTCGCATCGGAGAGGGCAGAAAGCTTATTTCCGTCTATGCCGAGCTTACTAATGTCACAAACGAGGAGTGCGATGACGGCTTCAGAGTGACACTTGTGTTCGAGGGCGATCTGTCAATGTATGTTGAGGTCACAACCAGCAACTTCATTGAGCTGCCCCGTTGGTACATCCTCGGCGAAAACGGTTCGGCTGTTATCAACGATTGGGATGTCAACGGCGAGATAGTCAAGGTCTCCGATTGGGAGAACCGTGACGCAGTGCCGATTCTCGCAGGTGTCGGACTGACAAAGACCATGGCACCGAGAAGCGAGGATACAATAAAGCACTATCCTCTGCCCAAAGTCGAGTCACATTGGACTCAGTTTTATGAGAATGTGTTCGCAACCCTCAGAGGTGAGGAGGAACAGCTCATAACTCACGACCAGCAGCGCAGACTGCTCAAGCTTGTCGATGCGATATTCGAGAGCGGATATGAGAACAAGGTAGTCTATTTCGACTGATGAAATATCTTTGCCGCCGTATGATTTATGTCATACGGCGGCTTTTTTATGTCTTTGAACTGAAAAGTTGCACAAAAAACAGGCTCTGAGTTTGTGCACAACTGTCAAACGGGAGAGATTTGTGAACAAAAAATGAAGATTTGATTCTAATTATTGACTGGCGGTCATTTTTGTAGTAAAGTATCGGGCGAAAAGAAAATGACTGATGGTCATAAAGAGGTGCGATATGGCGAAGGTTGAGGAAAACAAGAACGAAAAGCGGTTAAAGCTTATGGAAGCGGCACATTCGCTTTTTACAAACGGCGTTGCACACAAGACTCCGACAATAGACGAGGTTGTGAAGCTCGCAGGTGTTGCCAAGGGCACATTTTATCTCTATTTCAAGGATAAATATGACCTTATGGATCAGCTTTTTCTACGGAAGCTTGCGGAATGTGTCAACAAGGCAATGGACGACACACGCAGAATGCTCAAAGAAAAACAGGCCAGCGATGCACAGCGGGTCAACACATTTCTCGACAATGTTTTTGATTATATTGAGAAAAACAGTACTTTTCTGCCGCTGGTGCGTGACCGTGTTTCGGCTTGCTACCGACTGATGCTTAAAGGCAGGGAGGCAGAGCTTAAAGAAGCATATGACAGTTTGATTCAAATGTTTCTTCGTCACGGCTATACGGAATATGAGAGCGAGATGAACATATATATGCTTATCTCCATGCTTGTGCCTGTGTGCTGTGAGAGCAGTGCTTACTGTGACCCGTACTCGCTCGATGAAATAAGGCGTGGGATGCAGAGAATTACCAACAAGCTGCTTGATTAGCAGTTGAACAGGAGGAAAGGGATATGTTGTCAAAAAAGTTATCAAAGTGGATAGCGTATCACCCAAAGACCGTTTTGATAGTCTGTCTGATACTTATAATCCCGTCGGTTATCGGCTATTTTGCAACGGGTGTCAACTATGACATTCTGTCGTATCTGCCGGAAGATCTTGAATCCGTGCAGGGCGAGCAGATACTCGATGAGACCTTCCACAATTCGGCAAGCTCGTTTATCGTAATAAAAGATACCGAGCCAAAAGATGTTCAAAAGCTCGAAGAGAGCATAAGACAGGTAGAGGGAGTCAGCAATGTCATAGGTGTTACCGACCTTGCAGACCCGTCAATACCGAAAGAAATATTGCCCGATGTGCTCACAAGCGTGTTCTATTCGCAGGACGGCAACTCAACGCTGATAATGGTTCAGTATTCAAATTCGGGCTCGTCGCAGGTCACAATGGATGCCATAGCATCTATTCGAAAGATAATGAACAAGAATATGCTCTTGAGCGGACTTTCGGCGATAACCGTTGACACCAAGGACTTGACGGACAGTCAGGCGCCGATATATGTTGCCATTGCAATAGTGCTCGCACTCATTGCACTGTCGTTCACAATGACCTCGTGGGTGCTGCCTTTCATTCTTTTGGCGGCACTCGGCACGGCGGTAATATACAACCTCGGCACAAATATAATTTTCGGAGAAATATCGTTCATAACAAAGAGCATAGCCGCAATTTTGCAGCTTGGAGTTACAGTTGACTACTCGGTGTTCCTCATGGACAGATTTGAAGAGGAAAAGAAGAATCATACCGAGAAAAAGGATGCAATGGCGGCGGCGATAGATTCAACTTTTCTGTCGCTGATGGGAAGCTCGATGACCACTGTTTTCGGCTTCCTTGCACTGTGCTTTATGAGTTTTTCTCTCGGCAAGGATATGGGTCTTGTCATGGCAAAGGGTGTTATTCTCGGCGTGGCAACGGTGGTTACTTTCCTGCCGGCGCTGATTTTGATGCTCGACAATGTTATAGAAAAAACACGGCACAGAAGCCTTGCACCGAAGTTCGAGAAAACGAGCAACTTTGCAATCAAGCACAGACGAATAATGGCGATAATCTTTCTTGTTCTGTTCATTCCGGCATACTTTTTGCAAAGCAATGTCAGCAAATATTACAACATGGATAAAGCGATACCGCAGGATTTGCCGTCCATTTCCGCCCTCAACACAATGAAAGAGGATTTCAACATGGCGACTACGCACTTTATAATCCTTGACGATGAAATAAGTGCGGCGGACATAAACTCGCTGACGCAGGAACTCGGCGAGGTGGACGGAGTTACAACAGTGCTCTCACTCAACAGCTTTGTGGGCACTGCGATACCCAACTCGATTTTACCTGATTCGATAAAAGAGATATGCGTTCAGGATTCAAAACAGCTCATGATGCTCAATTCCGAGTATTCGGCTGCAACTGACGAAGAAAACGCACAGATAGACGAAATAACGGCACTTGTCAAAAAATATGACGAGGGCGGTGTACTCACGGGAGAGGGCGTGCTGACAAAAGACCTTATCACGGTTGCGGAAAAGGATTTTGTCGTGACGGGCGTTATCTCAATGGTGGCGATATTTATTCTTGTTGCGATAGTGTTCAAATCCGTTTCCATTCCGCTCATTCTTGTTGCGGCAATAGAGCTTGCGATCTGGGTCAATATTAGTATATCGACACTGTGTGGCACGACCATCTGCTTTATCGCTCCTACGATTATCAGTTGCGTACAGCTGGGTGCAACAGTCGATTATGCGATACTCATGACCACAAGGTTCAGAGAGGAACTTTGGCGAACAGGCGACAAGTTTGCGGCGATAAAAACAGCCGCTCGGGAATCGAGCCGTTCGATATTCCAAAGCGCACTCGTGTTCTTCAGCGCAACTTTCGGCGTTTACTGCATATGTGATATAGACATAGTCAAGGGCGTATGCCTCATGCTCGCAAGAGGCTCGGTAATAAGTGCACTTGTTATTATGGTAATGCTCCCGGGTATTCTTGTGCTGTGTGAGGGCATTATCGCAAAAACTTCGATAGGCTGGCGTGCTCCGCAGAAAAAGAGAGAACGCAAGTCAAAGGCTTAAAGGGAGGGCAAAACCATGAAGAAAAATATTTTTAAATCGGTTCTCTGCCTTGCACTCGCAGCGGCAATGCTGTTTTCCATGTCCGCCTGCAAGGGCGACGGAGACGGCGATACTTCGGCCGTTTCGGGTGATGAGCAAAAGACCCCTGTTTATTATACCGATACCGCTTCGTCGGTCAAAAAGACAGAAACCGTTTATGTCAACGCCGACCCGTCGGGCAAGGTGCAGAATATAACTGTCAGCGACTGGATTCACACAGACAAAGCACAGGTGAAAGTCAGCGATGCAAGCTCTCTTGAGGGCATTGTCAATGTCAAGAGCGACAGAGAGCCGATAAAGGAAAACGGCGGCATTACCTGGCACATGGACACCACCGATATTTATTACAGCGGCAGGAGCAACAAGGCCTTGCCTGTTAATATCAGAATAAAGTATTTCCTTGACGGAAAGGAGATTTCCGCCGAAAAGCTGGCAGGCAAGAGTGGCAGAGTGCAGATGAATATCTCTGTTGAAAATACGCTTTACAAGACCGAGAAAATAGACGGCGAGGAAGTAAAAGTTTATAATCCCATAGCTGTCATCGGCGGTATGATACTGCCCGAGAGCAAGTTTACCAATGCGTCACTCGAAAACGGCAAGCTCATAGGCGACGGCACAAAAGAGATAGCGTTGATAGTGAGTATGCCCGGAATAAACGAGACTCTCGGACTTGATAAGCTCAATATCCCCGACCTCGAGTTTGCGACACAGTTCACACTCACTGCCGATGTCGAGAACTTTTCGATGGATAATATGTATTTTGCGGCAGTTCCGCTGTCCCTGCTCGGTTCAGAGTTGCAGATGCCCGACAGCATATCTGATTTGCAGACCACCCTTGGTCAGCTCAAGGATCTTGAAAAGGCTCTCAATTCAATGGATCCCTCGGGCGTTCTGATGAGCCTTATGACTGACAAGGCAAAGATAAATGAACTTGTTTCCACGATGAACGAGGCGGTTGAGCTTTATCAAAACAACCGTGTGCTTTTTGAGGTACTGCCCAAATATATGACACAGGATAATATCGAGAAGTTTAAGAAGCTCTTCAACTCTCTTGATCCCGATGAATTAAAGGAAGTAATATCGCTGCTCAATAATCCCGTGCTTCAGCGTTTCTTCAAGCAACTGCCAGAGATAGCCGAAAATATGAATGATATTATGCCGCTCATTGAGGAGCTGTCAAAGGATATGTCAGACCCCGAGGTGCAAAAAGCGATAAACAATTTGCCGAAAACTTTGCAGCAGCTCTCGGATATTCAAAAGACCCTTGATGACAATCAGGAACTTATCGACGCACTCGCCGAGCTTATGAACAAGGACAATGTAGAAAAACTGAATCGCCTTATAGACAGCCTTACTGCCGGCGATTACGCAGGAAAGCTTGAGCAGTACGGAGTGCTTGCCGAGGATGCAGATGACCTTATAGCGAGACTTCAGGCCATGCTGACTTACGGTGCGGAATATGACATATACACGGAAAAGACCGATGGTATGGAGTCGAGCGTTATGTTCGTTTATCAGACCTCTCCCATATCGGTCAAGGCCGAAAAGAGCACAACAGCCGATACAACCGAGGCTTTGCCGTGGTATAAAAAGATATTTAAGAAATAATTTTTGGACAGATTCGTGATTTTGTCCCAAAATGCCACAGTTTAGCAGCTTTGAGATTTTTTGGAACAAATACGGAATTTTGACCGTTGGAAAATATAACGGCAAAAGATATAATATTGTCAAAGACCGGCGGATAAGGCAGTCCCTCTTTTCCATCTTTTCCCTTATTCCTTACAAAAACTGTCACTATCCGTCGGACTTAATAAGATTTCATCGACCTCCAGATATAGTTGTATGCCTTTCTAAAAATGCAGGCAGGGAGCACATCTTTTCGGTGTGCTCCCTGCTTGTTTATCGTTTGTCCGACTTTTTATGCGTTTTTCTGCTCGAGTGCCTCTTTGAGTGCATTGGCAAACTGGTCGGGGCATGAGGTGTGCTTGAATCCGCAGCGAATACCGTCGAATCTGTCGATAATCTCCTCGGCATCCATACCCTCGACTATTGAGGAAATTCCCGCAAGATTGCCGTTGCAGCCGCCCGTGAAGCGGACATTGTGAACGGTGTTGTCCTCGTCGAGGTCAAAATCGATACGCTTTGAACAGGTGCCGTGAGTGGTATATGAATATGTCATGGTGTACCTCCGTTGATTTTTTGTGATTCTATTCTAACTCAAAACGGAGGATTTTTCAACATTTTACATCAAAATATATATCAGTGCAAAGATGAGCAGTATGTCGGCGTTGTCAGCCGAGAGGATTATCAGCAGTGAGATTATCAGCAGACGGTCGCTGTCTGATTCACAGGAGACAGGCGGCTTCGGCTTTTTGACAGGCGGAGAGGGGCAGGGCGGCTCGGGCGGCAGTGTGCCGCTCTGTGCTTTCGGGGGTGTTCGGTCATCTTTTATTGCGGCACGCCTGTGCATATCCCATGCGCTTTCTATTGCTCGCTTGCTCATTCTTTCAAGCTCGTTTTTGCTGTATGCAGGCGGCATATTATTTCCCTCCAAGGGACTCTATCATCGGCAAAAGGTCGAGCAGCTTTATCAGCTGCATAGCCTCGTCCGCACGGTGACGGCGAGGCTCACTTAAAAGCGGACGCAGTGCGGCGATGAGGTCACAGCGGCTGTCGTGCCTGTTCATGGCACTCATAATTTGAGCCACTTTCGCCATCGTGGCAGGGTCAATGGAAAATCCCTGTTCTGTCGATGTGCCGTCGTCGCCGTCCGAGCCTAAAAGATTTCTTGCCGCATCACCGAGAGCCTTCATGTCCTCGTCGCTCAGCGATGAAATTATGTCGCTGATGTTGTCCATAGCTTACCTCTTATTTGTTAAAACCGAATTTTTCCATGAGTCGTTGCGCCTCGGGGCTTTTTAGGAGTTTTTCAAGTGCCGCCTTGTCGCCGAGCACTTCGTCCACTTGCTTTCGCTTTTCGGCACTCAGCCGTTTTGACACTGCGCCGATTGCCGCATCGGGGTCGCCTTTTCCCTTGCCGAGAGAGGCGGCAAGCTTCAACAGCTCATCGGGGGAAGGCTCGTTGTTCTTCTGATTACTCATTGCAAAACCACCTTTTATCATATATAATATGCTTATGCGTGCCGCTTTTGCGGTAGAACAAACATATCCGACCGCTTTTGCGGTTGAAAACGGGGTGAAAAAATGCGGATACTTGTTATTTCCGATTCCCACGGAATGCCGTCACGCATTATGGATGCGGTCGAACGCCACAGCGATGCCGATGCCGTTGTTTTTCTCGGCGACGGCGAGCGTGATATGGAAATGCTTGAGGGATATTATAGTGCATTGCCGAACATCATAAAGGTTGCAGGTAACTGCGATTTTTCTTCCGATTTGCCGCTTCTCAGAGTAATAACTCTCGGAGGTAAAAAAATCTACTGCACTCACGGCCATTGCGAACAGGTCAAATATGACACGGCACAGCTCCTTTTGCGAGCAAGGCAGGAGAATGCCGACATAGTATTATACGGTCATACCCACGCTCCCGTTACTTCTTATGATGACGGACTGTATATTATGAACCCCGGCAGTATCCGTGACGGAAATTACGGGATAATCGACATAGTTTCGGGCGGTATAATGCTCAACAACCAGCGACTTTGAGGTGCAAGATGTCAACTGTGCTTTTGGATGCCGTTGAGGCACACGCAAAAAAGAAAATGACAAGTATGCATATGCCGGCGCACAAGGGTGTGTTTTCGGCTCTCGGCTCGGCAGGTGAGTTTGATATTACAGAGATTCCCGACACGGGCAGTCTCTTTGACGGCGAGGGTGCAACGGCTCTTGCGGAGAGTGAGGCGGCAAAGCTTTTTGAAACCAGGGCGAGCTTTATGAGTGCAGGCGGATGTACGCTGTGTATTCAGGCTATGCTCAGGGCCGCCGCTCCTCATGGCGGCAAAATCATCTGCGGCAGAGTGGTTCACCGCAGTGCAATAAATGCGATGTCTCTGCTCGGCATAGAACCGATTTGGGTGCTGCCCGACAGGAGTGCAGGGGAGCTGTTCTCGGGCAGAATAACCGCTGAGGCGGTGACTGCCGCACTTGAAAAAAATCCCGATGCAAAGGGAGTATATATTACCTCGCCCGACTATTTCGGCCTTATCAGTGATGTGCGCGGGATAGCGGAGGCGGCTCGAAAATTTGGAGTGCCGCTGCTTGTTGACTGTGCCCACGGGGCACATCTGAAATTCTTTAAAGATGATATATCACCGATAAAGCTCGGTGCGGCTCTGAGCGCCGAGAGTGCTCACAAAACACTGCCCGTGCTCACGGGTGGTGCATGGCTCCAGGTCGGAGACGAACGGTTCGTGTCCGAGATTCGCTCGGCAATGTCGCTCTTCGGCTCAACAAGTCCGTCGTATCCGATAATGATTTCGCTTGATCTTGCAAGGGATTGGATAGAGCAAAACCGCAGTGAATTTTTAAAACTTGCCGAGCGTGTGGAGAAAACAAAGGCACTTTGCCGCTCGCTCGGGCTCACTCTGCCCGAGGGCGAATGTGACCCGACAAGAATCGCTTTTGATATTCAGCATTTCGGCTTTGACGGCGAGGATGTGGGAAATATGCTCAGAGAGGGCGGCATAGAACCCGAGTATGCAGGGCTCGGCAAGGTGATTCTTATTCCCTCTGTGATGAACACCGACGAGGATTTTGATCGCCTTGAGTGTGTGCTTGAGAAAATTTTTGCAGATGCAAAGAAAGTGCCCTCGGAGCTTGTCGGAGTCAACGCTTTTATCCCCGAAAGAGCTATGAGTGCAAGAGAGGCGATACTCGCAGAGAGTGAGTATATTCAAGTGCAAAATGCCGTCGGCAGAGTGGCGGCAGAGCCTTATTGCCCCTGCCCGCCTGCAATACCTGCGGCGATGCCCGGAGAAGTGCTCGGCGAGCGTGAGGTGCTTGAACTTCGCCGATACGGTATTTTAAAGATAAAAGTTGTAAAATAAGAAAAGATGGATTATAATAATATATATTATGATTATGCGAAAGGGGCGTTTTGATGAAGCTCATAATTGCCATAGTCAGCAATGACGATTCATATGAGGTGCTCGGCGAGCTGACACGTGTCGGACTTGACGCTACAAAGCTCTCGACCACAGGCGGATTTTTGAGTGCCGGAAATGCTACCCTTTTGATAGGTGTCGAGAATGACAGGGTGGACGAGGTTATGGAGATAATCCGCCAAAACAGTTCGCGCCGCACACAGCTGATGTCGGCGGCACCTGCTTATAATGCGGAGAGCTTTGTCACAATGCCCGTTCAGGCGTCGGTTGGCGGAGCTACAGTGTTTGTGATTGATATGAAAGAGTTTTATAAACTCTGATTTTTGGAGTACATATGGGATTTGAGAATTTGCAAATATCCGAGCCACTTAAAAATGCGCTCGCCCGGTCGGTGAACTCCGGGAGATTTCCGCACGCCGCAATACTTGAGGATGAGGACAGCGAACGCCTGTTCATCACTGCAAAGACGCTTGCTGCCGCTCTTGTGTGTACGGGTGAGGACAAACCCTGCGGCAGATGCCATGCCTGCCTGAAGGCTCTTTCGGATTCGCACCCCGATATAAAGGTGTATTATCCGGACAAAAAGACAGAGAATTTCAAGGTGGACACTGTGCGTGAAATTCGCTCGGATGCCTATATAGTCGCAAATGAGGCGGAACGCAAGGTTTATATCCTTGCAGGAGCACAGAATATGCTCGCTGCCGCACAGAATGCATTGCTCAAGGTGCTCGAAGAGCCGCCCGAGGGCGTGTGCTTTTTACTGCTGACGAGCGACAAGAATCTGTTTTTGCAAACCGTGCTCTCACGCTGTGTGGTTTTCTCGCAGGGAGAGGGCAAAAAAGCGGATGACAAGGTGCTCGATGCGGCGCAGAAGTTCGTTGAGGCGATACCGAGCCCTTATGAGTATGATATGCTCGCTGCAACGGCGGCTTTTGAAAAAGACAAGTCGTTGCTCAGGGCTGTGCTTACGGTACTTCCCGAATATTTCAGAGCGGCAGTGCTTTTGAAGTCGGGGGCGGCTGTGCCCGAGGAATATCGCAGCGGTGCCGAATTGCTCGCCGGCAGCGTTTCTAACGGAAATTTGATTAAAATGATAGACTGCACAAACGGTCTTTTGTCGTCAATGGAAAAAAGTGAAAACTACACTTTGCTCGTTACTCGCCTGTGTGCCGAAATACGCAGGGCATCGGGCAGATGAAAGGATGAAATGAATGGCGCAGGTCATTGGAGTAAGATTCAGAGAGGTCGGAAAAGTATATTATTTCGATCCGCTCGATAACAAATTTGAAAAAGGCGATCATGTAATGGTTGAGACTGTCAGAGGTATGGAGTGCGGCGAGGTCGCACTTGAAAACAGCGAAGTCAGCGACAGCGAGATAGTAAAGCCGCTCAAGAGCGTTGTACGCAGAGCGACAGACGAGGACTTAAAGACAGTTGAGGAAAACCGCAAGAAGGAGCAGGAGGCATTTGACATTTGCCTTCGCAAAATCGAGGATCACGGACTTGACATGATGAAGCTTGTCAATGTCGAATATGCCTTTGACGGCAAGAAGATATTGTTTTATTACACCTCAGATGTCCGTGTTGACTTTCGTGAGCTTGTTAAAGACCTTGCAAGAGTGTTCCGCACGAGAATCGAGCTTCGCCAGATAGGTGTCAGAGACGGCTCGAAGATGCTCGGTGGTCTCGGAATGTGCGGCAGACCGTTTTGCTGCAGTACATTCATCGGAGATTTTCAGCCTGTTTCAATTAAAATGGCAAAGGAACAGGGACTGTCGCTCAATCCCGTCAAGATAAGCGGAACCTGCGGCAGACTTATGTGCTGCCTGAAATATGAGCAGGAAAATTATGAATATCTTCTCAAAATAACTCCCAAGCAGGGTGCGCTTGTTGATACGCCCGAGGGCAAGGGAACTGTGGTTGAAGTGAATCTGCTTTCAGGTCAGCTCAAGGTCAGACTTGACCGCTGCCCCGAGGCCGCACCGCATACTTTTGACCGCAAGCAGGTAAAGACACTCCGAGACGGAAAAATTAAGGTTGACCGCTCCGAGCTTGAGGCTCTAAAAGGAATTGAGTAATACAGAATAAATTCCTCTTGATTTTTCTATATAATGTGATACAATTAGTTTACAGCGGACGGAGCATACAGTTTCGTCCGATGTTATAACGATAATATGCATAAGGAGGATTGACTAATGGCTTTCCATATCAGCGATGATTGCATTTCCTGCGGCGCTTGCCAGGCAGAGTGCCCCGTAGGAGCTATTTCCGAGGGTGACGGCAAGTTCGAGATCGATGCAGATACCTGCATTGAGTGCGGTGCTTGTGCAGATGCTTGCCCTGTTGGAGCTCCCCAGCAGTAATCAGTCTTTAAGCAAAAAAGCCTGCAAGGTTTGATCCTCGCAGGCTTTTTACTTTGTACCGAAAAATCAAACGCCCGAAGAAGCTTGTCTTCTTCGGGCGTTGTGCATTTCATTTAGCCGAGTTTCGGTTTGAGGACTGTCTCGTAGAAATTATCGACAGCTGCGTAGAAATCTTCAACTCCGCCGTCGTTCTTGATGACATAGTTTGCCATCTTCTCGCTCTCGCTGGTGTGGAAAATCTCTTCCTCGTGCAGGTCGTTCTCACGAAGCTTCTCAACGCTCTTGCCGTCACGCTCGGAGCCTCTTGCTATCATTCTCT
>CAZFZW010000029.1:0-12315 GCA_964523465.1 uncultured Clostridium sp.
TGCCGATGGTGCTTTTCTGGTCGTCGTATTTCTTTGCGCCGCCGTACTGGGCTATCAGTACAGTTCCGCCCACAGCAAGTCCGAGTGCCGCACCTGTAACGAGAATGTTTATCTGTCCGCCCATGGAAACTCCGGTTATACCGGACTTTCCGCAATACTGTCCGACAACTATCATATCCGCAACCGAATAAAGTGCCTGCAACAGGTTTGAAAGCAGGAACGGCACCGAAAACTGCAAAAGCTGTTTTGTTACACTTCCCTGCGTTAAATCTTTTCTGAATTTTTCCGCCAAATCTTTACTCCTTATTGTTCTGCGTATTGTTTTTCATCGTCAGTGAAATACGGTTCTTTTTCGTATCGACTGACATAACCCAGACGGTTACTATATCGCCTACCTTCAAAACTTCGGAAGGGTGCTTAATATATCTGTTGGTTATCTGCGAAATGTGGACAAGTCCGTCCTGATGGACTCCTATATCGACAAATGCGCCGAAATCTATAACATTACGCACAGTGCCCTTCATTTCCATGCCGGGTTTGAGGTCGTTGATGTCCATAACATCGGTTCTCAGCAGCGGAGGCGGCAGCTCGTCTCGGGGGTCACGGCCGGGCTTTTGAAGTTCCTTGACTATATCCTGCAATGTCGGTACACCTATGCCAAGCTTTTGGGCAACCTTTTCTTCACCGCCTAAAAGCTTAACGGCAGAGTCGATAGCGGTAGCCTCGCCTTTTGCGGCATCGGAAACGGAGAGTCCGCACAGCTCAAGCAACTGCTTTGCGGCATCATAGCTCTCCGGGTGAACTCCTGTATTGTCAAGAACATTCTTACTCTCCGGCACACGGATGAATCCCGCACACTGCTCATACGCTTTTGCACCGAGTTTCGGCACTTTTTTGAGCTGTGCTCTTGAAGTAAATGCACCGTTTTCTTCTCTGTAAAGAACAATATTCTTGGCGACCGTTGAATTTATACCTGCTATATGTGAAAGCAGAGACGGAGAAGCGGTATTGACATCAGCACCGACCGAGTTTACGCAATATTCAACCGCACCGTCAAGTGTCTCGCCAAGCTCCTTTTTGGGCATATCATGCTGATACTGACCGACACCGAGAGCTTTCGGGTCTATCTTAACAAGCTCTGCGAGAGGGTCTTGAAGTCTGCGTGCAATGGAAACCGCACTTCTAAGTGAAACATCGAACTGTGGAAATTCCTCCGCTGCAAGTTTCGATGCCGAATAGACCGAAGCGCCCGCCTCGCTGACCATCATATAAGATACCTTGCGATCAAGCTCCTTGATAAGGTCTGCGGCAAATATTTCGGTCTCTTTGGATGCAGTGCCGTTGCCGATGGCAACTACCTCGACATTGTACTTTTCTATAAGTCGTTTAACGGTAAGCTTTGCTTTTTGCTTTTGCTCATCGGAATGGGTTACATATATAACGCCCGTGTCAAGCACCTTGCCTGTTTCGTCAACAACTGCGACCTTACAGCCTGTCCTATATCCAGGGTCAAGTCCAAGTGCTCTCTTTCCCTTAACGGGTGGCTGGAGCAACAGTTCACGAAGATTGACATAAAAAACCTTGAGCGCTGATTCAACGGCACTGTCGGTTATCATATTGCGTATTTCCCTCTCTACAGACGGAAAAATCAGTCTGTCATAGGCATCTGCTGCCGCATCACGCACGGTATCGGTGCAGCTCGAGCCGTTATCCTCGAGGACTTTTGAATTGATTATATTGAGCGCCTTAACTCTTTCGACATTGATGCCGACTTTAAGGAATCCCTCATTTTCACCTCTGTCAATTGCAAGGACACGGTGACCGGGGATTTTATTGACGGGTTCATCATATTCGTAGTACATGGAGTATACGCTTTCGGCCTCGGCATCTGTTGCACGAGATTCAAGCACACCCGAAACCGTGAAAAGCGAACGCAGCCGGCGGCGGATATCCGCATTGTCGGAAATATTCTCCGCTATTATATCCATTGCACCGTTCACTGCATCCTCTGCACTTTCAACACCCTTTTCGGTATCGATATAATCCTTCGCAAGCTCTGTCGAAGAGGGTGAACCTGCCATTTGAGCAAAGATGAGTGCGGCGAGCGGCTCAAGTCCTTTTTCCTTGGCGATGGACGCACGGGTTCTGCGCTTTGGTCTAAACGGACGGTAAATATCCTCGATTTCAGCGAGGGTTGCCGCCTTTTCGAGTGCTTGTGCAATTTCAGGGGTCATCTTTTCCTGTGCGGTTATAGATGCGCTTATCTCCTCTTTTCGCTTTTCAAGATTGCGAAGATACTCAAGCTTTTCCGAAAGTTCACGGAGCACCTGGTCGTCCAAAGTGCCATGTGCCTCCTTACGGTAACGGGCAATGAACGGTATTGTGTTGCCCTCATCTATGAGTTTCACGGTGTTTTCAACCTGCCAACGCTGGAGAGAAAACATCTGCGTCAAGCTGCTTATAATGTCCATTAAATAATTACTCCTGTTCGGTAAGTTTAATCTGTCTTATATCTTTTCCGCAAAAATACAGCGAAATGTAGTTTCCGACGATTCGTGAAGTTATACGCTGAGTGTATCTTTTTTCAAGCTCATCGGGGAAAAGATTGGTGCTGATTATCACGGGCAGACGGCTCATCATACGGGTGTTGACGATATTGTAAAGCTCCGCTACAGTAAATTGAGTGGAAAACTCCGCACCGAGGTCATCGATAACGAGCAAATCACATTCAAGCATCGCCTGTTCACTGCCCTCAAATTCGTTGCTGTTGCGATTGTTGGAAAAATGCTCTTTTTCAAGTCTTGACATCAGATTCTGAGCTGAACCATATATTACGCCGTAGCCTTTTTTGACAGCCTCGGCTGCAATAGCGAGTGAAAGATGCGTTTTGCCAAGCCCCGTAGCACCGTAAAAAAGCAGGCTCGGTGAATCGGTACCGAAATCCTCGGCATAGCTCTTGCAGAAGTTGAGTACATCGGTCATTCTCTCTCGCAGATTTATTCCGCTTGCTTCATCAAGAACATCTGGATAGTAATTAACATTGAAGCTTTCAAATGTAGGACATCCGCTTATTGAAAACTCGCTGAGCTCGGCTATTGCGGTATCACGCAAAAGTTCCTTGTAGCAATCGCACATAACTCCGCTGACAAAGCCCGTATCACGGCATTTTTTGCAATGATAATCGGCATCAAGATAATTTTCGGGATATCCGTTGGCTTTGAGCATATCTTTTCTACGCTGCTGTGAAGCGAGGTTCTTTCTCGAAAGCTCTTCAATATAATTCTGTGCATTCTCGCCCATACCGATGGCTCGAATCACCTGTGCGCCTGCGGAGGATATTTCGCGGTCGATATTTATAAGCTCGGGAATCTTTGAATATGCTTCATCTCTGTGAAGAAGCTGAATATGCTCGGCGTTACTGCGGCGGCGTTCGAGTGCCGCTGCGGCTCTGCTGTATACCTTTCGGCTGTAATTCATGTGTTGCTCCCCTTTCACTTGTCAGTCTTTTTCTTATATACTATCGGTTTCTTTAATGCGTTGCGATTAAACTCATCGAGATCATATGACGGTTTTGCGCCACCGACGGAGTTGTTGTTCCTCGTGGGCGGTGTATTCGCAGTGTGCGGTGCGGCCTTGGATTTTTCAACATCGGACAATGTCTTAATACCGCTGTTGTGCCATGATTCGAGTATCTTGTTCATATAAGGAAAGCTCATCTTCTGGCAATGCTCGGTCATTTCCTCATACGCCGCAAAAATCATATCGACGGAAAAGCCCCATTGTTTGTTCCAAGTAAGCATATACTTAGTCTGTGCCTGAGTAGGTCGGGAATTTGACAAACCTGCCATGGCAGCAAAAGAACTCCAGAGCTTGTTGACCGTATCAAGTCTGCTTATCTGCTCGTCGGCTTTTTCTATGGTATCTATCTCCCGTTCGCCCCAGTCTTTGCCGATAGATGCTATGTAATGAAAGTTTGCCTTGCCGATAGACACGGCATATTCGATTATCATCAGTATAACTTCAACGGGAATACCGTAAGTGTCGTGCATCATCAAAAGAGTACATTGGCCGTCATATCCTATTGTTCTGCCGAGCTTTGACTGCGTTTCGAGGAGCAGAAATTTAATATCGGCCGACTCCTCTGCCCTCTGTGCGATTTCCGATGCCGTGGGGCGTGAGGGAACTATTTCAGGCAGTTCCTTCTTCGACTCTTCCGCTTTTTTCTCAATCTTAGGCTGGGTTTGTACCACGGGAGCGGCTTTTGCCGTTACACCGTCACAGTTGAGCACACCTGTTTCAACCCAATATTGAAGATAATCACTGGCATCTGCGGCTGAAAATCTCAAATCCGCACACAGCCTGTCCATATCAAAGCCGTCACCTGCATGACGCAAAACCCACAAGAGCACCTTGAGTTGCTGACCGCTTGCAAGTTTTATATGATTATCGACAACCTGCGACGGCACCATAAAGACCGCCGACAAGCTCTCAGGATTGACCTTATAATCCATCCGTATTTCTCCGTTTCATCATTTATCCGATTCTATATTATACACACTTTCGCAGGGAAATAAAATATAATATTTCAAAATAGACCGTTTTTTTGCATTAAATTTGTCATTGCAACGGTTTCTTCGCCGTATATCGGGGTTTTTAATAAATAAATATTGCTTTTCTTTTATAAAAAGCTTATAATATATGAGATAATTTGTACATATTGTGCAAAACAACATTTTACTTCTTGAGAGGAGATAAAGCATGAGTGCTTTAGGAACTGTTTGCAAGGTTTTGCAGAGCTCTTTCGCACGCAGTGGCGCAAGAAAGGCAAAGAGCAATCCCGCAAAGGAGCTTGAAAAAGGTACATTTGACTACCTTACCGAGCCGAAAAGCGATTATTTCAGCGTTGGATTCGCAAAGACAGAGGTTATGCCCGACGACCTGGACAAAAAAACTTATTATGTCGCAGGCTACAAAATCAACAATCCCGCTGTCGGTGCTCTCGATCCAATGATGGCAAGTGCTATCTGGATAGATGATCAGTCCGGCAGAGGCGGCGTTGTTTTTGTGTCTATCGATGACATCGGTCTCACAAACTACGATGTCGGCATTATCAGAGAATCCCTCTCCGACTTTATGAAAGAGAGCGGTTGCCGCTCGGTAAACATTATGAGTATTCATAATCACGCCAGCATTGATACGGTCGGATTCTGGGGTCCCCTTCCCAGAAGCGGACGCAACAAGGCTTATATGAAGCTTCTTCACGAGAGAGTAAAGCAGGTTGTTATAGACGCATACAACGACCGCAGAGAGGGCGACCTTTACTTTGGTAAAAGGGAAGCGGATGACATTCAGCGTGATACCCGTTTGCCTGAAGTATATTCAAAGGATGTCAGCAGACTTCGTTTTGTTCCCAAGGACGGCAGCCGTGAGGTATGGATGCTCAACTTTGCCTCACACACCGAATCTCTTCTCGGCAAGAACTCCTATATCAGCTCCGACTTTGCAGGTTATATCAGAAACGAGATTTTCGAAAAGACCGGTGCAGAGACCATTTACTTTGTCGGTGCTATCGGCGGTCTTATCAGACTTAAAGAGCTTGACGAGGACAATATCAAGTCCACTGAGATGGGAGGCGTGTCTATTGCTCACACCGCAATGGCTATTGATAACGATAGAAAGCTTCGTCCGATTCTCAACCACATCTGCCAGGAATACTATGCTGACTGTGAAAACTTCGTGCTTGCACTCGTTCAGAAAGTCGGAATCCTCAAGTCACACGCAGCCAATACCGGCGACGGTGCATTAAAGATGTCGATACATACCGAAATGAACTATTTTGAGCTTGACGATCTCAAGATGGCATTCCTTCCCTGTGAGATCTTCCCCGAGCTTGCTTATGGCGGATACCTTGATGCAGACAGCTCGGCTGAGGGCAAGTCGCCTGACATCAATCCCACTCCCCTCGTTGAGATTGCACAGGATGAAGATCTGCTTGTATTCTGCCTTGCAAATGACTTTACCGGTTATGTTATACCACCCAACGATTTCTATCTTAATCCCGTTGAGCCGTACATAAACGGTGTTCGTGACAGACTTGACAGAAAGCACTATGAGGAGACAAACTCCCTCGGCCCCAACACCGCAACCATAGTTGCAAGAGTATTTGAGCAAATAATGGATACTGTTAATCAAGCCAAGGAAAAGGCTAATAAATAAAAACAGAGGTGTCAACGATGAAATCCAAAAAACTGATAAGCTGCGCTGTGGCGATTTTGCTCGCAGTTGTCCTCGCTTTCGGTTCCACCGTTGCGGCACTCGGCAGTCAGGCAGACAGCTCCGCCGATTTGGCACTCGCTTCGCAGACCGTCTCGGAGCTTACCGCCGATGCCGATTCCGCATCATCCCGTGCAGATGCAATTGATAACATTACGGAAGCCGTAAATATTATCAAGGTCATCATCGGTGCATTCTCATCATCGGATGAATTCACCTGGGACAGTTTCACCACCGGAGTCAGCAGACTTTTCTACATGGCTCTCGATAGCCTGATTGACGGACTTGTTTCGGGCATCAGCAAAGTTTTCCCCCAGATGAAGAGACAGAATGAAGCCGACTACAAATTCACAAACTCAAACACCGGCAGCAAGACTTTCCAGGATACCGTTGCAGACGGTGCCAAATGGAATCTCGGATATGCCAGCGCATCGCTTCTTACCGGCAACGAGCTTGACGGCAACCACTATGTCGGCGGCAGCCTTTCTTATCCCGATGCAAAGCACCCCACCGAGATACTTGACGACCTTAGAGTAAGAGTTTTTGCCTTGAGCGACGGCACAGACAACGGAATTGTTGTTTATGCAGTCCTTGACGCTTACGGCCTTGCCGACAAGGATGTTCGTGAAATAAGAAGCAGAATTTCCGGCTTCATCAAGAACAATAACATCGTCAGTGTCAACATCTCCACACTCCATCAGCACAGTGCTATCGATACACTCGGTCTCAATGGCGACCTCAACAAGGTGCTTTTCGGAAATACTTTCAAGAACGCTATTGGAATGTCTCCCGATACACTTCATAACGGTCAGAACAAAGAGTACATGGAGCATCTCTACAAGACCACTGCCGAGTCTATCAAAAAGGCAGTCAACTCCATGGAGCCCGGCGAGATGTATTTCTCACAGACCGATATAAGCGAATATATCAGAGACAAGCGTGATCCTCAGTCTTTCGACCCCAACTTCAATCGTCTTTGCTTTGTTCCCGATAATAAGGATTCCAATCCCACATGGATAGTCAATGCAGCTATCCACTGCGTTGGTTTGGGTGCCGCAACGACAAGCATTTCGGGCGACTATCCCTACTTCATCGAGAAGAAGGTAAACGAAGCCGGTGCAAACTTTGTTCAGATACAGGGTGCTGAACTTGCAATCAGCTCGCAGGGTAAGAACACAAATGTCGAGGGCAACACCAGATACCAGAATGTCGAAGCTTACGGCTCAGCTCTGGGTGATATACTTGTCAATGCAGACAAGGGCACAAGAGTAGAACCCATACTCAATATTGCTCACAGAGATATTTTTGTCACTGTTGACAACAATGCACTTGCTTTCATCGCATCGACCGGACTCCTTGCAAATGAGGCTGTTAAGTCTGAGGATGGCAAGATGAGAATCCCGACCGAAATCGGTTACATGGAAATCGGTACCGACCTTGCATTTGCGCTTATCCCCGGCGAGCTTGCTCCCGAAATCGCATTCGGAGGCAACACCGAGGCAAAAGATTCCTGGACCGGTTCTGAGTGGAAATATCCCTCGATGCAGGAAATTGTCGGTGACAGAAAGCTGATGGTACTCGGACTCACCAACGACCAGATAGGCTACATCATCGCAGACAATAACTACCACTCAATTCTCACCGAAAACGAAGAGCTTCTCACAGTATCAAAATACGAAGGCTCGAGAATGCTCCTTGAGTTCAAGGGACTTTACGAAAGTGTAAGATAAACCGAAAAACTATACAGCACAGGCGAAAACCTGTGCTGTATTTTTATCTCTCTGTGAAATTGAACTCACCCTACCATATGGCAGGGTGAGTTTTTTTACATTGTTGTTGACTGGAGGTCAAGGCGTTTGATTATATCCTGCTGAATGGCCGGAGAAAGGTCAAGGAAGTTTACAAAAGTTCCATGTATACGCATGATATAAACGCCGTTTGGAGCGTATTTTTTCGGGTCGGCAAGCACCATACGCAGAGTATCGGGCGTGGTAACATTAACATAAAGATAAAACGGAGATATTCCCTTTTGTTTTTCATTGAAAAACAGCGGAGTAAAGATTCGATTTTTAAACTCAATTCCCTTTTCTTCATCGGTTTTACCTTTGAAAAATTTGGGGTCAATTCCGAAATGAGAGGCGTACCCGCCGTTAAATTTATCAAACGGGAGACGCATATTCGACAGCATTCTAAAGCCGAGTCCATTTGATGCTTCGCCGAAAAGAGGATCAACGCCGTAGTTTAGCTGTTCTCTCGCCTTTCTGCCATCGGGCGTTGCACCTACCCAATAGCCGTAAAGCAAATGCGTTGACGGACTGCTCCAATCCGCTCTGAATCCGTTGCCGAGATAGTTTTTACGACTTCTGATAAGGTCTGATATTCTGTTTGCTATTTCGACAGCCTCGGTATCAGCTTCATCAATATTGTTGCCGAACTTTGGACAAGAGAGCAAATAGTCGTGAAGCTCATCATATCCCACAAAGTTGTTTTTGAGCGCATCAACGAGCTTTCCCGCATCCTGCGGTCGCTCTTTGAGAAGATGGTCTATGGCGACAAAAGAATCGGCAATGACCGAAAGTCCGTGGATAAGGCATCCGCTTGCATTATATTTTGTTCCCTGGCGATTGACATCTCTCGTGTCAATGCCGCTTTGAGCACCGCCCATAAACGCAGAAAGAAACGGTACCGGCAGATAAGATATGGCTTTCGATGCGCCGTTCGCCGCCTGAACCATAAGGTCGGCAAAATACTCGGCGTTTTCATAAAAATATTTACGTATATTTTTCAAAAGCTCAAGAGGGTTATCTTCATGCACAGCAGTGCCTATCTGCTTACCCGTTATAAGCGACTTGCCGCCGTTTAATGTAAGCTCCAGAACCTTTGGAAGGCTAAACCAACTGTTAGTCGTGTTACCGTTATCCTTGCCCATAATGAGCGGTTCCTGACAGCCTGCAACAGCATAATCCGGCAAGTCCTTTTCGTCTGTTTTCGCACTGCGAAGAACTTCAAAAACCGAATCGTCGTTAAACAGAGAAGGGGTAAGACAACCGGGTGTAAAGAAGAACCGTCCCATTTCCTCGTAGAGTTTATCGGGAGTATTTTTGTGGAGCTTGACAGAGAGAATCGGCTGAGGCAGATTCATATCGTAATACGCATCCATGAGTGCATAGGATGTCTCATTTGTCAAGTCATTGCCGTCGAGGTCACGACCGCTTATCAGGATATTCTGAGATATTGCCCAGCTTCTGTCGGCAACATTGAAGAACACAAGGAAGTGCCTGAAAAGAGCCGCCGCCTCTTCTCTGCTGTCATTACTCATCTGCCTATACGGCTCGAATATTCTGTCTGCGTTGCCCACAGAAAAAGCAAAAGGATTCGGTGCCTGCTCAAGACACATTACCTGCCAGAGAATCACAAAGGACTGTATAGCCTCATAAAGCGATGTGCAGCCGTTTTCAGGCACTTTTCTGAGGGTAGAGGAAATAAGACGCAGCTGTTCCGCACGCTCTTTGGAGGCATTTTCGGCATCCTTATCGGCTATGTCGGCATATCTGTGTGCAAGGCATACTGCGGCATCAAGCGACACAAGGATAGCCTTGAAAGTATCACGCCGACTTTCATCATCACAGTGATTCATATTTTCGGTTATCTCTGCTTTCAGAGCGGAAATACCGTTTTTCAAAACAGGTCTGAAATCCGGAATCAGATGCCCCGTTACCTGTTCAACAAAGAAAGCCACTTCGCTTGTGCAATCTTCAAAGCGAGAATACATATCAGTAAGCGTTGAAACATAATCACTTTGCTTTGTCTTTTCGCGCAATGCTGCTATTCGCTCCGCCGAAAATTCTTCGTTGGGCGCAATGTCATCAAACACAGCGGTGGGATCACAATAACCCGAAAAGGTTTCGACCTCAAACGCCGGATTTATAAGGGCGTAGCTTTTGGCAAAAGCATCACGCTGAGTACCGGCAAACACGGCATTTTCACTTATCCAAAGGGGCAAAGATTCGACCATTGCGGTAAGTTCATAAGCCGCCGACAGCTCCCTGGATTTATCGGTGTGCTTTTCTGCTTCCTTTACCGCCGCCTCTCTCGAGAGAAACCAGCCGTCAAGTCTGTCAATCTTTCTCTCCTGCTTAAAAAGCTCTTTTGCCATTTGAGACACAGCAGAAGGTGAGGAGTAAATATCCTTGAGCATACAACTATCCCCTTTTATGTATTTATAACATTTATACCCTTATCCTCCAGGGCGTTCTTTACTTTTGAATACACATTATCATCTATGAAGCCGTTTTCCATTTTATATTTCATACCGCATTTAGTCCATTTATCCTTGCCGTATTCATGATATCTGAGCAGTTCGACACTACAGGAATCGGTGCAGATTTCCGATAGCAGCTGCACAAATCCGACTTCGTCGCCCTCGGCACAGTTAAAGAATTTAATCAGCGGTATTCTTATAAGCAGCTGCGAGCGCTCGTTTGCAGCACGCCGCATATTCTCTATAACAGTTGAGTTTGAAACACCCGTCGCGATGCGATGCAGTTCGGAATCGTAATGTTTGATATCCACAATAAGAAAATCTACTAAATCGAACAATTGCGGCAGGCGTTTATCCGTTGCATTAGTTTCGAGAGCTGTATTTATTCCGAGCGCTTTCAGCTTTGACAAAAGCTCTTTCAATGCAGAAAACTGCACGGTTGCTTCACCGCCGGTGAATGTCACGCCGCCTCCGTCGAAGAACATCGGCTCACAACGCATTATTTCAGCTATCAGCTCATCCACCGTGTACTCTTCAAAACTCATTTTCGGTGCACCGTATTTGCCCAGGCACTCTTTTTTGCGGCAAGTTGAACAAACGGTTCTGTTTAGCTCACCGCCGCTTATCGCACCGCATGGACACACTTCGTCGAGCAGAACAGGAGAATCAAGTATTGCCCCGTTTATCGCCATACCCTCGGGGTTTGAGCACCATGGGCAATGCATATTGCAACCCTGAAGATGAATAACAAGTCTGTTTCCCGGCCCATCCTGAGAAAAATTAAAGCCTTTTTGAAAAACCTTTACCGTGTTCACTCAACCCCTCTTTTCTCAGTGCTTTATAACTGTATTATAATTGAAGCCGAATGAAAATTCAATATGTTGAAAAGTAAAATCTCCGACTGCTTTTTTGCAATCGGAGACATATCTGTTTTTTACTTTTTCGGTTTCTTTACCTTGTTGAGCATAGCGTTTATTTCGAGTATCTGCTCCTTCGTAAACTTTCCGCCGAGCATTGAGAATACACGCTTGACTGTGAAGCCCTTTGCCATACCGTAGACATTCTTTATCATCGACATATTGACACTGAAACCGGCAACTTCAAGTCCGCCGCCTTTTTTACTGTCTTTCTTTTTATCGGACTCACCGGATGAAAGGGCATTCTTTATCTTGAGTAACGCTTTCACCATGGTTATCTTGCCGCCGAAAGTTGACATTATATCGCCGATGGTGTCGTTTATAGAGAATCTGCCGTCGGGCATTGTGATATCAAACCAGTTGATAACAGCTCCCTCTTCTTTCATTATATAGTCCTCGTTGGGAGTGTCCACCTTGCGTATAACGCCTGAATCCGCAAGCTCGCCTGCTCTTGCGACAAGCTCGGTTTCGCCCTCATTTTTGACTTCAAAATAGAAGAACGGATATTTGCCCTTTTTCTGCTTGCCAACGCTCTCGCCGTTTGCAAAAAGCTCTACTTCATCACAGTTTGAATAGACGGTAACTTTTGTTACATCCTCTACCCTGTCGATATATCGTTTTCCACACAGGTGAATCATCGGCTTGTCGGAAAGCCATGCCTGATAGGCATAGAACGAATCTTTCTTGTATTTTCTGTCGAAAGTTACAAGGCCTTTGTGGTTCATTCCGTTTTCGCCGCCCTCGGCTCTTGCGTCGGCAGCAAAGTCGAACATATTCCAGACGTGGGTTGCCCAGAGATACGGTCTTTCGGCAATCTGCTTTATAAGCTCCTCGTGGTAATATGCCTGATACTCTTCGGTATAG
>CAZFZW010000030.1:0-11773 GCA_964523465.1 uncultured Clostridium sp.
CTTTCGAGAGCACTGATGACAGCCATAAGCTCCATTCTGTTGTTGGTTGTGTTTGGGTCGCCGCCGGACAGCTCCGCTTCGTGCTCGCCGTATCTGAGTATAGCACCCCAACCGCCGGGGCCGGGATTGCCCGAACACGCACCGTCGGTAAAAATATCGACTTTTTTTAGTTCGCTCATGATTCCTTTTCTCCGTTTGTATTGTCTGCCTTTATTTTATCACCGACAGTGAACAAAAACAAGATGCAGGCTTAAAACTCTTTTTCTTCGGCAATAATAGTGGCTGAGGGGGCGGCAAAATGCAATTTGAAAACGAATTATCGGAATTTGTAAAGCACGCTGAGAACCTGAACGCCCATGAGTGTGCCCGTGCAGGCGAGTCACTTGCAAAGGCTTTGAGTCACGGCAGAGTGGGTGTCGCTTTTTCTTCGGATGAACGGTCACGGGCGTGTGCGGATGCGGTGAGTGCCGGACTGAGGGCGGCAGGGGTCGATGTGTGGAGTTTCGGCGTGCTGTTTGAATCTCAACTGTCGTTTCTTGTTCCGTTCTGTTCGCTCAAGGCAGGCGTTTTTGTGAGTGCCGAAGAGGGTACGGTCAGAGTATTCGGCGAAAACGGGCTGAGTATTTCAACCGCATTGAGCCAAAAGGCAGCGGAACTTATGACCTCGAAAATCGGCGATTGCGGTCCGTGCGGCAGAGCGTTTGATATGTCTGCTATGGCAGTGCTTTACAGAGATGAACTTTCAAACAGATTGCCCGATTCTGTGACCGATTGTGCCGTATTGAGTTCAAATCCGCTCATAACGGCATTGACAAACGACTGTATGCGTATTACAGGCAGCGAAAGACAGCTTGTTTTTCGCATAAATCGTCAGGGAACAAGCCTCACCGCCTATAGTGAAAAGACAGGCGTTGTGCCGTTTGTGAAGCTTGTTGCAATGTGCGGTATGCACGAGCTTGAGAGCGGCAGTGATATTTCCGTCCCGTATGATGCACCTGCATTTCTTGATGACCTCGCCGAGTGCAACGGCAGGACTGCTTACAGGTATCTTTCCGCACCGTCGGACGGTTCGGATAATGTGGCAAGACGGCTCGCTGCAAGGCAATTCTGGTCGAGAGATGCGCTGTTTACTGTGGCTGAAATAATGTCGATTATGGAAGAAAAATGTGTGGATTTCCCTGCACTTTATGAAAAATTACCGCCGTTTTTTATTTACAGCACCCAGGCAAAACTTGAAACGCCGCCCGAATATCTGAGTGAATTTGAGGGCGAAAAGTTTTCTTTTAACCGTGACGGCGGCAACGGTTTCGTGCTCGTAGAGAAACGCGGAAAAGCACATATTACGCCGACGGGCGACGACAGAGTTCGCCTTGTCGTGCAGAGTGCGGATGAAGAAACGGCACAGGAATTGTGTGCTGATATCGAACGGATTTTGAGCGAAAACAGAAGAATATCAAAACCCTGTGAAGCGGTCGATTTTCCTTGACACTATGGGCAATTTATAGTATTATTAACAATAGGGATATTCTGGTATTATATCTGCACACATATTCCTCAAAGCGTATGTCTCGTTTTTTTATAAACACAGCTCAAATATAACAAAACAAGGCTTTAATTCCCGCATCCGAACAGGGTGGGGATCTTACTTACATCACCAAATTCCGAAGAAAAGGAGAATTTTATGCCAAAGAAAGAAAACAGCATACCGGGCAAGCGAAGCTACAGGAGCTACGGAAAAATCAAGTCGGCGCCCGGAAAATCAAAGGCAGAGCCCAAGCCTATAAAGGTCTCGTTTTTAGGTGGACTTAACGAAGTGGGCAAAAATATGACACTGTTTGAGTACGGTGAGGATATGTTCCTTGTCGATTGCGGACTTGCGTTTCCGGATCAGGATATGCTCGGAGTCGATCTCGTCATTCCCGATTTCACTTATGTCGAGCGTAACGCCGATAAGATAAGGGGTATTATCATCACCCACGGCCATGAGGACCATATCGGCGGTTTGCCTTATCTGCTCAAGAGCGTCAATATTCCCGTTTACGGTACAAAGCTTACCATAGGATTGATTCAGGGCAAGTTGCGTGAGCACGGACTTTTAAATTCCGCAACACTCAATGTCATCAATCCCGGCGATGTCGTGACCCTCGGCGGATTCAGTGTTGAGGCTGTCCATGTCAACCACTCCATTCCCGATGCCCTCGCCCTTGCGATAAGATGCGGTGGCGGCACAATAGTTCATACCGGTGACTTCAAGATAGACACGACCCCCATTGACGGCGGAATGATGGATCTTGGCAGACTTGCCGAGATAGGGCAGGAGGGCGTACTGTGCCTTATGTCCGACTCAACCAACGCCGAACGCCCCGGCTTTACCGAGAGCGAGAGAAAAGTCGGCGAGTCGTTCGAGACTCTGTTCCGCAAGGCGGGAAATAACCGCATAATCGTCGCAACATTCTCATCGAATATCCACCGTGTGCAGCAGATAATGAATGTGGCGGCAAGTCTTGGCAGAAAGGTAGCCTTGGTCGGCAGAAGCCTTGAAAATGTCGTGAGCGTGTCTGCGGAGCTGGGTTATCTCAATATCCCCGATAATACGGTTATCGACATCAATATGATCAACCGCTATCCTGCCGATAAGCTTGTGATAATCACCACCGGCAGCCAGGGTGAGCCGATGAGCGCACTGTCAAGAATGGCGTTCTCCGATCATCGCAAGGTTGAGATACATCCCAATGATTATGTTATCATTTCCGCAACCCCCATTCCCGGCAACGAAAAGACCGTCAGCCGAGTGGTGAACGAGCTGATGAAGCTCGGCGCAGATGTTGTGTATGAGAAGATGTACGAAGTTCATGTCTCGGGTCATGCCTGCCAGGAAGAGCTGAAGATGATAATGGGTATTGTAAAGCCCAGGTATTTTATCCCCGTTCACGGCGAGCTCAAGCACCTGAGAAAGCACGCAGGCCTTGCACTGGGTATGGGTATACCCAAGGAGAATATCCTCATTGCCGATAACGGCAGAGTGGCCGAAATATCGAAAAAGGCACTCAAATGCACTTCGAGCGTACCTGCGGGCAGAGTGTTTGTTGACGGCTACGGTGTCGGCGATGTCGGCAGTGTTGTGTTGAGAGACAGAAAGCATCTTGCACAGGACGGACTTGTTATAGTCGCCGTGTGCATCGACAGGGAGAACGGCACTGTTGTTTCCGGTCCCGATGTCGTGACGAGAGGCTTTGTTTATGTCAAGGAGTCGGAGGAGCTTATAAACGCCGCGCGTGAAGTGGCGATAGATGCTGTGGAGGCTCAGATAGACGGCGGATATGTTGACTGGAACAGCATAAAAGCAAGTCTCAGAGACAGCATTTCGCACCTGATGTATGAGCGCACAAAGCGCAGTCCGATGATACTTCCCATAATCATGGAGGTCTGAAAATGAACTTAAAGGGTATCCTGCGTGAGGTTATAGTCGAGATAGCCGCTTTTATTGCGGCGGCTGTCTTTCTCATAGTTGTCGCACTGCGTTACAGCAGATGGGCGGCTCTCGTGGGCACTGTCCTGCTCGTTTCATTTTCGGTGTTCAAGATAGTCAAATTCTTCAGCATCCGCAGCAGGGGCATCAGAATTAAAGATATGATAACCCAAAGTGTTGATGTTTCAAAAGAGGATTCTGCCAACAGCTTTCCGCTTCCTCTGCTTGTGTGTGATGAGGACGGAATGATAGAGTTTTTCAATCGCAGTTTTTATCACACATTTATGGACGATGCCGTTTTGTCGAAGAAACTCGCACAGCCGTTTATCGGCGGCTGCTCTCCGAGACAGGCGGCCGAAAACGGTACTTGTGTCGTTAAGATAAACGATTCCTACTACACTGTCACGCCGTCGAGCTTTGAGTTCAAGGGCGGCAGTGAATATGTGTTTTATTTCACCGATGTCAGCGAGATGAGGCGTGCCCAGCTCGCTTACATAAAAAACAGACCCGTCATAATGCTTATGCAGACGGATGATATTGCCGATATAAAGGCGGATTACCGTGACAGCGAGCGTGCGGCCATAAGAGGCGGCATAGAAGAGGTTGTCGAAAATTGGACGGGTGAGTATAACTGCATAATGCGTAAAATTTCCGAGGAACGCTTTATGGTTATAGCTCAGAGCGATGTCCTCGAGCAAATGCGTAATGACAGGTTCAGTGTTCTCGACAAGATAAGAGAGTATCAATATAAAGGCAGGGTGCTCGGCATAACGATTTCCATCGGTGTCGGCACAGGCACTTTGATAACCGACTGTGAGCGTTCGGCGGAGCAGGCACTTGATATGGCACTCGGCAGAGGCGGCGATCAGGCGGCAGTCAAGATAAAGGATGATTATGAATTTTTCGGCGGCGTGTCAAAGAGCGTCGAAAAGGTCACAAAGTTCCAGACAAGAGTTGCCGCATCCTCGCTCTCAGGTCTTATCAGCGCAAGCGATAAGGTGCTGATAATGGGGCATTCTTTCCCCGATATGGATGCTTTCGGAGCGGCTGTCGGTGTTTCGAGCATAGCCCGTGCACTCGGAATAGATTCTTATATAGTCCTCAATGAGGAAAAGAGTTTTGCCGCAGAGGCGGTGAAAATGCTCCGTGATGACGGTTGGAACGGCAAAATAATCGGCTCGGATGAGGCACTCTCGCTTATGACGAGAAAGACATTACTCGTCGTGGTCGATACCCACAAGGGCAGCTTTGTCGATTTCCCGTTGATTTATAAAAAAGCCTCCGCAACCGTTGTTATCGACCATCACAGAAAGTCGGTTGATTATATTTCCGATGCGCTTATATTCTTTCATAACCCCAACGCATCTTCCACCTGTGAAATGGTGACGGAGCTGATGAGATATATAACTCCCGTTCCCGCACTTTCTCCGAGCGAGGCTCAGGCGATGCTTGCCGGCATAATGCTCGACACAAAGGAGTTTGTTCTTTCGACAGGTGTCCGCACCTTTGAGGCGGCGGCATTCCTGAAAGGCAGGGGAGCGGATACCGTGGCGGTCAAGCGGCTTTTCTCAAATTCAATTGAGAGCAACCGCAAACGCAGTGAGATAATCTCGGGCGCACAGATATACAGGGATTGCGCTATAGCCTGCACCGCACAGGGCACTCAAAACGCCCGACTGCTCAGTGCTCAGGCGGCGGATGAATTGCTTGAGATAAGCGGAGTCAAAGCTTCCTTTGTAATTTTTGACATCGGAGGCGGCGTGAGTATATCGGCCCGTTCTTACGGAGATATGAATGTTCAGATAATTATGGAGCATCTCGGCGGCGGCGGTCACAGAACCATGGCGGCGGCACAGCTTGCAGACGTCACCGTTGATATTGCCAAGGCAAAGCTTTGCGAGGCAATCGATGCAAAGTATCCCGAAAAATAAGTCTAACCGTAAAATGCACCTGTGGGCGGGTGTTCCGTCCGCAGGCGCAGATTACTTTTTAATTTGTAAATAACCGGAAAGGATGTATATAAATGAAAGTTATTCTTACACAGGATGTTAAAAGTTTGGGCAAGAAGGGCGAGCTCGTCAATGCTTCCGACGGATACGCAAGAAATTTCCTCTTCCCGAGAAAGCTTGCTGTCGAAGCAAACGCACAGGCGATGAACGAGCTTAAAAACCGTGAGTCTGCCGAGAAGTTCAGACTTGAGACCGAGCTTAAAAATGCCAAAGAGGTTGCCGCAAAGATAAACGGCAAGACCGTCAAGCTCACCGCCAAGGCAGGCCAGGGCGGCAGACTTTTCGGCTCTGTTACCGCCAAAGAGGTTGCCGAGCAGATAAGCCGTCAGTTCGGTGTGTCGGTTGACAAGAGAAAGGTCTCTATGGCCGATATAAAATCTTTCGGTACATTCAGTGCGGAGATAAAGGTATATAACGGCGTCAACGCTACAGTCTATGTCAGCGTAGGCGAGGAGTAATTAAAATTCCCGAAAAACAGGGGGACACATAAAGTGGATGCAAACAATCTAACCCTCCCCGAGGGTTATCAGATGCCTTTCAGCCTTGAGGCGGAGCAGGCGGTACTCGGATGCGTGCTTATGGATCCGAGCTGTATGCCGCAGGTGCTCGTCCATCTTCGTCCCGAGTATTTTTATATGCCTCAGCACAGAGAAATATTCGGTGAAATGGTCAGTCTTGACGCTCTGGGCAACAAGATAGACCCTCTTATAATTCTCGAAAATTTAAAACTAAAGGGCGTTTATGACGAGGCGGCAGGCAAGAACTATCTCTTCCAGCTCGCCCAGAGCGTGCCCTCGACTTCCAATGTCGAGTCGTATGCGAAAATAGTGCGTGAGAAGTACTTTATGCGTACTCTCATCACCGTGTCGCAGGAGACGATTGACAATGCCGTTGCCCAGACGGACAGTGCCGATCTGCTGCTTGATGCGGCGGAACAGCGTATTTATGACATACGCCAGGGCAAGGTAAGCTCCGGCCCGTCAAAACTGAGCGATATTATCGTCAATCAGGTTTATGATACCCTTCAGAAACTCAGCTCCGAGGGAGCGGATGCTTTTAAAGGAATCTCCACGGGATATGCGGATCTTGACAAGGTCATAGCCGGACTTAATAAATCCGACCTTATACTTATCGGCGCACGACCGGCAATGGGTAAAACGAGCTTTGCGTTGAACCTTGCGAGAAATGTTGCGGTCAAGTCGAAAAAGCGTGTTCTGTTCTTCTCACTCGAGATGACAAAAGAACAGCTCGCTCAGAGAATACTTTCCACAGAGGCGAGAGTGCTTTCGACTAAGATGAGAACAGGTCAACTCGATGCGGACGACTGGACTCGTCTCGGACTTGCCACTTCTTCGCTCAATGACTGCGAACTGTACTTTGACGATACGAGTACAATAACGGTTGCGGAGATGAAAGCACGTGCAAGGCGACTTAAAAATGTCGATTGTATTATAATCGACTACCTCGGACTTATCCGCTCGGGCACAAAGGTCGAAAACCGTGTGCAGGAAGTCACCGAGATAACCCGAAGCCTCAAGCTTATGGCAAAGGATCTTAATATTCCCGTCATATGCTGTGCCCAGCTTTCGAGAGGTACTGAGGGTAGAGGTAAATCCCACCGTCCTCAGCTTGCAGACCTTCGTGAATCTGGTTCTATCGAGCAGGATGCCGATATAGTTCTTATGCTCTATCGTGAGGAATATTATAAGAATGAAAAGGACGACCCCGATGATGTTGACGAGCCGAAGCCTTCAGGCCCCGTCGCAAACGAGGTCGAGGTCATAGTGGCCAAGAACAGACACGGCCCGACCGAGACGGTCGATTTCATCTGGGATGCGGATCATACCCTGTTCATGGGCGTGGAGAGAATACACGATGCTTAAAAAAGCACTGTCAGCGGTTGAAAAATATAATATGCTCTGCGAGGGCGACCGTGTTATAGTGGCGGTCTCGGGTGGCGCCGACTCCATGGCCATGCTCGGATTTCTGATGAGCGTGACAGACAGATACTCCCTCAAGCTCACCGTTGCCCATGTCAATCACGGCCTGCGTGGAGACGAAGCTTTGCGTGATGAAAACTATGTGCGTGATTTTTGTCAAAAAAATTCGCTCGAGTTTAGAGTACTGCACGCCGATGTAGCCACCCTTGCCGCAGAAAGCGGAGAAAGCTGCGAGGAGTGCGGACGGCGTGTGCGATATGAGTTTTTCGAGTCTATAGACCCGTGTGCGAAAATTGCCACTGCCCACACAGCGAGCGACAATGCGGAAACCATGCTCTTTAACCTCGCACGGGGTTCGTCACTCAAAGGACTTTGCGGAATCCCTGCGGTTCGGGGCAACATAATCAGACCGCTCATCTTCTGTACCCGTGAAGATATAGAAAATTATTGCAGGGAGCATTCGCTTGATTTTGTAACTGACAGCACAAATCTTTCCTGCGATTACAGCCGCAACAAGATTCGCCATATCGCCGTTCCCGCTCTCAAACAGGTGAACTCGGCTTTTGAAGAAAACGCACTTCGCTTTTCGCAGAATGCCGAGCTTGACGAGGAATATTTGGAGAGTCAAACCGCTCAGCTTCTCGACAGTTCCCGTGAGGAAAACGGGTATAATAAAGATGTATTGCTTTCGGCGCATCCGGCACTTTGTCGCCGTGCGATGTTGAGCCTTTTGAAACAATACTGCCCCGATTCGGCGGACAGCAAAACCGTTTTGGCACTTGTCAAACTTTTGACGAATGGCGGAAAAATTCAACTTTCCTCATCACTTTTTGCCGAGTGCAGCGGAGATGTCCTGCATTTTTCCTCGCCGGAAGAGCCGAGCGAGGACTGGTCGGAGGATATTGACGGCGACTGCATAAACGGCGTTGCCGAGCACTGCGGACACTTTCATATTTATAGAGTTAACAAAAATGTTTTTGTTGATACACAGAAAATTAACAAAGACATATTGGAATATTCAATTGACTGTGATAGAATATATGGCAAAGTTCAAATCGGCAGCCGCAGGGTGGGGGATAAGTTCACTCTTGCAAGACGGGGCTGCACCAAAAGCCTGAAAAAACTCTTTAACGAGGCTCATATTCCTGCCTTGAAGCGCAGTCAAACAGCGGTTCTCCGTGATGAAAAAGGAGTGCTGTGGGTCGAAGGTTTCGGCGCCGATAAGCGGTGCCTGGTGAATAAAAATACGGAAAACATACTTATTATACGGAGGGAAAAGTAATGAGAGAGGATATATCAAAGGTTCTTCTCAGCGAAGAGGAGATAAATGATATTGTCACCCGTCTCGGTGCACAGATAAGTGAGGACTATAAGGGCGGAAAGCTTCTTATGGTCAGTATTCTCAAAGGCTCGGTAGTGTTTATGGCAGACCTTATGCGTGCCATAAATATTCCCTGCGAGATAGATTTTATGGCTGTGTCGAGCTACGGCTCGGATACAAAAAGCTCGGGAGAGGTCAAAATAATCAAAGACCTTGACCGCCGCATAGAGGGTTATGACCTGCTGATAGTCGAGGATATTCTCGATTCCGGCAAGACTCTCCATTACATAACCAATCTGCTGCGTGCCCGCAAGCCCGCAAGCATCAGGATATGTACTTTCCTTGATAAGCCCGAACGCCGTGTTGTCAAGGAGCTTCAGGCTGACTATGTCGGTACTGTTGTTCCCGACGAATTTGTTGTCGGTTACGGACTTGATTATGACGAGAAATACCGCAATGTGCCTTTCCTCGGCGTTCTTGACCGCTCGGTTTACGAGAACAAGGCCGATTGAACCATATAGCCGATATTCGGCAGTATAGGAGTGACTTGACGATTGAAAGATAAAAAGACCGATAACAGCCGCAACGGCATGAAAAAGCTGCTGACGCTTATACCTTATATACTCATCCCGATAATGATAATTTCGGGTGTGTCGATATATGCGAGCCAGCAGAAAAAGGTAAAACTTGAGTATTATCAGGTGGTTCAGTATTTCGATGATGAAAAAGTCAGCGAATACAACCTGAATATGTCGAGCGGTGCGCTGACTTTTAAGCTTAAAGACGACAATAAGGAATATCACTATACTGTTCCCAATGTCAGCCTTTTTCAGGAGGATATCCACAACGGCGTTATCGCCTATAACCGTGAACATCCCGATTCGCCCATTAAGGCGGAGTATGAAACCGGTTCGACAGGCGCATTGCTTATAAATATTGTGCCGTCGCTGCTTATGTTCATTGTGCTCGGAGTATTGTTCTTTGTGATGATGCGTAAGATGAACACGGCTATGAACAACGAGAACAACAGAACTCTTTCTTTCGGCAAGGCTCGTGTTAAGAAAGCTAAGGACGAGAACCGCAAGACCACATTCGACGATGTTGCAGGTGCGGATGAGGAGAAAGAGGAGCTGAGCGAGATTGTCGATTTCCTTAAAGACCCGACCCACTTCAACAAGCTCGGTGCAAGAATACCCAGGGGCGTTTTACTCGTCGGCCCTCCCGGTACAGGTAAAACTCTGCTTGCAAGAGCCGTAGCAGGTGAGGCAGGAGTTCCGTTCTTCTCGATCTCCGGTTCGGATTTCGTTGAGATGTATGTCGGTGTCGGCGCATCGAGAGTTCGAGACCTTTTCAATGAAGCTAAGAAAAATTCCCCGTCGATAATCTTTATCGATGAGATAGACGCTGTTGGCCGTCACAGAGGTGCAGGCATGGGCGGCGGACACGATGAAAGAGAGCAGACACTCAACCAGCTGCTCGTCGAAATGGATGGATTCGGAGCAAACGAGGGTGTTATCATCATCGCCGCTACAAACCGCCCCGATATTCTCGACCCTGCACTTCTTCGTCCCGGCAGATTTGACCGCCAGGTGACAGTCGGTTATCCCGACCTCAAGGGTCGTGAGGATATACTCAAGGTTCATGCCAAGGGCAAACCCCTCGCACCCGATGTCAAGCTTTCCGTCATCGCAAAGACCACAATCGGCTTTACCGGTGCAGATCTTGAAAATCTTCTCAATGAGGCGGCACTTCTTGCCGCACGCCGCAACAGAAAGGCAATTACCATGCCTGATATTGAAGAGGCTATGATAAAAGTCGTTGCCGGTGCCGAGAAGAAGTCACACAAGATAAGCGATAAGGAAAAGCGTCTGACCGCTTATCATGAGGCAGGCCATGCGGTTTCTGCATCTTATCTTGAACACCGTGACCCCGTGCACCAGGTCTCGATAGTCCCGAGAGGACAGATGGGCGGCTATACCATGTATCTGCCCACCGAGGATAAGAGTTACGAGTCGAAGAACGGAATGCTCGATAATCTCGTCAGCCTTTTGGGCGGTAGAGTTGCGGAGGCTCTTGTACTCGGCGATATTTCGACAGGCGCATCCAATGATATAGAGCGTGCTACCGATATAGCACGAAAGATGGTCACTCGTTACGGTATGAGCGAAAAGCTCGGCCCTATAGCTTTCGGCTCGGGCAACGATGAAGTTTTCCTCGGCAGAGATTACTCGCATTTGAAGAACTATTCCGAAGAGACAGCGGCTGAGATAGACAGCGAAATCAACCGCATTGTCACTACCGCCTATGCAAGAACGGAAAAGATACTCAATGAGCATATGGATCAGCTCCACGCAGTCGCCACTGCTCTTATGGAGCGTGAGAAGATAAGCGGCGAGGAGTTTGAGACGATAATGAACGGCGGTACTCTTGAACCGATAGCTGTCGATGCGAACAAGGCAACCGAGAGCACTGCACAGCAGCAGACAGGGGAGGCTGACAAAAATGAAGAAGAATCTGAGTAAGATATTTTTCGGCATAGCCGTTTTGGCGGCAGGCATAATTTTCCTCGGTTCTGCATTCGGCTTCTGGGAGATTAAGGAACTCAGCGGCTGGTGGACTGTGTTTATCATCGGCCCTGCAATCGGCAGTATTGTGTCGAGCGGATTCAGCCTTTTGAATGTGGCAACACTTTCGGTCGGTGTCTGGCTGCTTTTGAAATGCAATCCGCAGTGGATACCACCCGAGCAGATGAACAAATTTGCCATAGCCATAGTCCTTATAGCAGTCGGTATTTGGCTCATATTCAGCACTGTCAAGAGCAAGCGTATGAAAAAACAGCTTGACGACAGCAGTATGCCGATTTCTCAGGAGGGCAACCCGACCTATACTGCGATATGCTCCGGCGGCGTGTATAAAAACACCTGCGGCAATCTTCTTGGCGGTCATTTCTTCGCAATGCTCGGCGGACTTGATGTTGATCTGAGCGATGCACAGATAAACGGCGAGATAACGATAAGCGTCACTTCGATTCTCG
>CAZFZW010000031.1:0-11662 GCA_964523465.1 uncultured Clostridium sp.
GCTTTTCTTTGCTACTTTCTGCGTTATTCTTCTGCCGTTTGCGGCATATGTGTTCATGTGCTCGGAGAGCAGAAAAAAACAGTTTTTGGGCTTTGTCTGCTGTCTGCTCGATGTCGGAGGACTTGCTCTTTCTTATTCGAGAGGCCCGTATCTTTTTGCGGTTGTCGTTTTCCTGCTACTCTTCCTTTACGGTGGAAAGAAGTGCCTGAAGCTTATTGCACTCGGCGGCGTGAGTCTCTGCGCGCTTGCGGTGTTTACAGATGGAATTTTCAAGCGGATACTTACCCTTATCAGCGGAAAGGATATTTCCGTAAATACCCGAAAGCTTGTCTGGGATGCGGCGTTTGACATGATAAAGAAAAAGCCGATTTTTGGCTACGGTACAGGCTTTGATAATGTTAGAAACGCATTCCATAATATCTACAATGTCAAACAGCCCCACGCCCACAACATATTCCTTGAAGCGTGGATAGAGACGGGCATTTTCGGTGCACTGCTCCTGGCGGCTATATTTGTGGTTTTTCTGATAAACATAATTCGTCTTGCACTCAAGGGACAAAAACAGAGATATGTTGCCGTGACACTGTTTGCGTCAGTTGCGGGATTTGTTATGTGCGGCATGACCGACTGTGTGTTCTATGGCCTCAAACCGCTGCAATATATGATGTTGATTTTGGGACTTTCTCAGGCCGCCTTTTCGCTCTATCTCGGTGATAAGGCAACTCTTCCGAAATTTTTGAAACGAAAAGATAAATAATCAAGAGGTTGCATCCAAAAAACAGATGCAACCTCTTTTTATATCCTGTTAGTATCCCTTGCCTTTACTGTTGGCTATAAGGTCGTTCATGGTATACAGTCCCGGCGGTTTGTCTAAAATGAACTTTGCGGCATTCAATGCACCGGCGGCGAAAAGCTCTTTGCTTTGAGCAATGTGACCGAGTTTTAATATCTCGTTTTCACCGGCAAATATAATTTCGTGTTCACCGGCTATCGTTCCGCCCCTTATCGAGTGTATGCCTATCTCGTTTTTGCGGCGTGGTTCGCTGTTTGAATGACGACCGAATCTGTAAATCGGTCTTGCGTTGAGTTCATCCGAGACTGCGTTTACCATCATCAGTGCCGTGCCGCTCGGGGCATCAGATTTTTTTGCGTGGTGAGCTTCGACGATTTCGATGTCATATGTGTTTCCGAGCACTTTCACCGCAGTTCTCGCAAGCTCGCACAGAAGATTTACGCCTATCGACATATTGGCACTGTAAAATACCGCAATTTTTTCTGCGGTTTTGCTTAGCAGAGAAATGTGAGTGTTCTCAAGTCCTGTTGTTGCGATTACCGCCGCAGTTTTGTTTTCGACGCAGTATTCGAGTATGCCCGGCAGTGCGGCAGGTGAGGAGAAGTCGAGCACTACATCTGCCTTTCCCTGAAAGCTGAAAGGGGACAAAAAAATCGGAAAACCACAGTCGGAATATCTCGTATCTATGCCGGCGACAATCTCAAAATCACTGCGACTCTTTACGGCGGCGGATACGGCGTTTCCCATTCTTCCGCAGCATCCGCAAAGCAGTATGCTTATCATTTTGTTATCAACAATGCCACCGCACCGCCGCCTTTCACTTTATATCATATTTAATGCGGTGAGGCAGGTGAGCAGCCGATCTTTAGCTTTGCCGTTCATCTTTGTGAGCGGCATTCGGCAGTTGCCTACATTCATACCCATAAAATTCATTGCCTGCTTTACCGGTATCGGGTTCACATCGGAAAACAGCAGGTTGCAAAGCTCAAGGTATTTTATCTGTAAATCTCTGCTTGCAGAGGTGTTACCGTTTAGATAATCGCAAACCATGTCGTGGGTTTCTTTCGGCACAACATTTGCGAGAACGGATATAACACCCTTTGCACCGAGCGACATAAACGAAGTTATCTGATCATCGTTTCCTGAGTATACAGTCAGCTCGTCGCCGCAAAGTCTGCGAGTTTGAGCTGCCGCCGATATGTCGCCGTTTGCCTCCTTGACCGCTACAATATTCTTATGCTTTGACAGCTCAAAATAGGTCTCGGGTTTTATGTTAAGGCCTGTGCGGCTCGGCACATTGTAGAGAATTATCGGCGTACTTACTCTGTCTGCTATGAAATTAAAATGTTCGATAAGTCCGTCCTGTGAGGTTTTGTTGTAGTAAGGTGTCACTGTTAAAAGTCCGTTCGCTCCGAGCTTTTCCGCTTCGTTTGAAAGCTCGAGTGCGTGTCGCGTGTCGTTACTGCCTGTTCCGACTATAACGGGAATCCTGCCCGATGCACAGCTGACGCTTCGGCGGATTATCTCATTGCGTTCTTTGTTTGTGAGCGTCGGACTTTCGCCCGTTGTTGCACACACGGCAATGGCATCGGTTGAGTTTTTTATGTGATATTCTATCAGCTCTTCAAGCTTTCCGTAGTTTACACTTGCGTCATCGTCAAACGGAGTGACAAGAGCCACTGCCGAGCCGGTAAAAATGACTTTTTTCATTCAAACAAACCTCCTTGTCTGACTGAAAAAAGCAGCCGCCTTTTTAGGCGGCTGCTCGGGGTCATCTGTCCATATAGCCCTTTTCGCAGAGCAGCTCAGCCATCAGGACGGCACCGCCTGCGGCACCTCTGAGCGTATTATGTGAAAGGCAAACGAACTTGTAATCATACTGTGTATCCTCACGCAGACGGCCCACCGAAACGGCCATTCCGCCCTCAAGCTCTCTGTTGAGCTTTGTCTGAGGCATATTGTCCTCTTCAAAGTAGTTGAGGAACTGCTTGGGAGCACTCGGAAGCTCTACCTGCTGAGGATAACCCTTGAATTCTTTCCAGATTTTGAGTATCTGTTCCTTTGTGGGTTTGTTTTCGAATCTCACGAAAACAGCCGCCATATGTCCGTCGGAAACAGGAACTCTGAGGCACTGTGCGGTGAAGTTCGGGCTGGTTGCCGGAACTATTTCGCCGTCTTTAAGTTCGCCCCAAATCTTGAGCGGCTCACGCTCGGACTTTTCTTCCTCGCCGCCGATGTAGGGGATAACATTGTCTATCATGTCGGGCCAGGTCTCGAAAGTTTTGCCTGCACCGGATATAGCCTGATATGTGCAGACGAGCACATCTTTAACTCCGAACTCGGACAGGGGAAACAGAGCGGGGACATAGCTCTGAAGTGAGCAGTTGGATTTTACCGAAATGAAACCTCTCTTTGTTCCGAGGTGTTCTCTCTGAGCCTTGATGACTTCTGCGTGGTCGGGGTTAAGCTCGGGAATTATCATGGGAACGTCGGGAGTGAAACGGTTTGCACTGTTGTTCGAGACAACGGGGCACTCTGCCTTTGCGTATTTAAGCTCAAGTGCCTTTATCTCGTCCTTGTTCATATTGACTGCACAGAAAACGAAGTCAACTGTCGAGGCTATTTGCTCAACATCTTTCTCTGCGTCCATAACTATCATGTTTTTAAACTTTTCGGGGATGGGCTTTTTCATGCACCACTTTCCGCCGAGAGCTTCTTCGTATGTTTTACCTGCCGAGCGGGAGCTTGCCGCAAGAACACAGACATCAAACCAGGGGTGATTCTCAAGCAGGGTAGCGAACCTCTGACCGACCATACCCGTTGCACCGATTATGCCTACTTTAAAATGCTTCATAATAAAGTTCCTCCGAAAACGATTTTTGAGTAAAAAATTGTTGTATTGACGAAGCTTTTGCAATATAATAGTGTATGGCTTAAACATAACACTCCGTCAGGATATAACATTAAAATAAATAATAACACTAACGGACATTGCAAGTCAAATATTTTTTAGTCTCAATACCCGAAAGATGAGGAAAAATAATGAAAAAGAGCGATTTTTTTTACGATTTGCCGCAGGAACTCATTGCACAGCACCCGGCCGAGCCGAGAGATAGCTCGAGACTTATGGTGCTCGGCAGAGAGACTGGTGAAATAAAGCATGACATTTTTCATAATGTCGCACAGTATTTCAACCCCGGCGACTGCCTTATATTAAACGACACAAAAGTTCTTCCCGCTCGTCTCTACGGCACAAGAGTAGATACCGGTTCGGTTGTCGAATTCCTGCTTTTGAACAACAGGGGTGATGATGTCTGGGAGGTCATAACGGGCCCCGGCAAAAAGGCACGCACGGGTCACAGGTTCACTTTCCATGATATGCTCTTTGCCGAAATTGTTGACGTTTTGCCGGACGGAAACCGCCTTGCCAAGTTTACTTATGACGGCGTGTTTTTTGAACTGCTTGATAAAATAGGCGAGATGCCCCTGCCGCATTATATAACCGAGAAACTCGAGGACAACGACAGGTATCAGACCGTTTATGCAAGAGAGAGGGGAAGCGCCGCAGCACCCACCGCAGGACTGCATTTTACTCCCGAACTGCTCGATTCACTGCGTGCAAAAGGCGTTGGTGTCGGTTTTGTTACGCTTCATGTGGGACTCGGAACATTCAGACCTGTCAAGGCTGACAATGTTGAGGATCATCATATGCACTCAGAGCATTATATGCTCCCCGAGGAGACTGCGAAGCTTATTAACGAGACGAAGAAAAACGGTGGTCGTGTGTTTGCGGTCGGTACAACCTGTTGCCGAACTCTCGAAAGCGTGGCGACAAAGCACGGCAAAATTTGTCCCGATGATGATTGGACGGACATTTTTATCTATCCCGGCTATCAATATAAGTGTATAGACGGACTCATCACAAATTTCCATCTGCCCGAGAGTACACTGATTATGTTGGTCTCCGCTTTCTGCGGCTACGAACACACCATGAACGCTTATAAAGTTGCCGTTGAAGAAAAATACAGATTTTTCAGCTTCGGTGATGCAATGCTCATCCGATAACAGTATTTTTGAAAGCCCTAAAGACATAGCAAAGCCCCGGAAATCAAGCGGTTTCCGGGGTTTTCTGCCGATTGTTGATTTTTTTGATGCACCTGTCAACCTTGATAAAGCGTTTTTAAGAGGAAAGCTGACAGTCAACAAAAGTTAGCATATCGACTCGAGATTTGCCTTTGGTGCTTGAATGAAAACTCATAGCAATTATTATATAATATTCCTGCCGATTTGCATAGTGTCTTTAATATCAAGCGGTGAACGAGGCTCGTGATTGCCTTACTTGGCAATTTCGTCAAATTTTGCGGTATTGTGTCGGATTTTTTCTCATTGACAGTCAATGTAAGTTATGGTATCATAAACAGGACAAGTAGAGACTCGTTTTGCGAGAAAATTTCGAAGATATGAGAGGGCATGAGAATGGCTGAGCGCACAAAGATTTACATATCCGACCCGAAACGCTCCGCAGTTTTTTTCCCCAAAGCCGAAAGACAGGCACTCGTCTCTGTTTTGCCCGATTTACAAGCCGAATATTATGTTTTTCCCGGTTTTTGCGATGTGCATGTGCATTTTCGTGAGCCGGGTTTTTCTTATAAAGAAACGATACATAGCGGCTCGCTTGCGGCGGCTCACGGCGGATACACTGCGGTTTGTACTATGCCGAATCTGAATCCCGTTCCCGACAGTGCGGAGAATCTCAGATGTCAGACGGGAATTATAGAGCGTGATGCTCTGATAAATGTCTATCCCTACGGTGCGATAACCGTCGGGCAAAAAGGGGAAACACTTTCTGATATGGAGGCTATGTCCGAATCGGCTGTTGCATTTTCCGATGACGGCAGGGGCGTGCAGTCGAGGGAGCTTATGCGTGAGGCAATGTTGCGTGCGAAAAGCCTCGGCAAGATAATAGTTGCCCACTGCGAGGATAATTCACTGCTTCACGGCGGATATATTCATGACGGCGATTATGCGAGAAAACACGGACACAGAGGCATCTGCAGTGAGAGTGAATGGAGACCTATTGAACGTGACCTTGAGCTCGTCAGAGAAACAGGCTGTGCATACCATGTCTGCCACATTTCCTGCAAAGAGAGCGTTGAACTGATAAGAAAGGCAAAAGCCGAGGGACTTGATGTCACCTGTGAGACAGGCCCCCACTACCTTTTGCTCGATGACAGCTGCCTTAAAGAGGACGGATATTATAAAATGAATCCGCCCCTTCGCTCAAAGGATGACAGGCTTGCACTCATAGAGGGTATAAAGGACGGTACTGTTGATATGATAGCTACCGACCATGCACCGCACAGTGCAGAAGAAAAAAGCAGAGGACTTGAAAAAAGTCTGTTCGGCATAGTCGGATTGGAGACGGCGTTCTCCCTGCTTTATACTTATCTCGTGAAAGAAAATATCATAACACTTGATAAGCTTGTTGAGCTTATGGCGGTCAATCCGAGAGAACGGTTTAATATACCGCTTGGAATCGATTACACCGTGTGGCAGCTCGACAAAAAGAGTGCTGTTGACTCGGAAAAGTTTTTCTCAATGGGAAAGGCGATGCCCTTTGGCGGTATGGAGGTCTGTGGCGAGTGTCTGCTGACCGTCTGCTCGGGCAGAACAGTATATAAAAACAAAGAGGTCTTGAAATGAAACAGGGGATTTTTAAAATAATTGAGAACAGGCAGCTTGTGCCCAATGTCTATAAGATGCGGCTCTTGGGCGATGTGAGTGACATTACCGCCTGCGGTCAGTTTATTAACATACAGCTTGACGGACGCTATTTGCGTCGTCCCATATCGGTCTACGATAAGGATGATGTGTCTGTTACTATAATTTACAAGGTTGTCGGCAAGGGCACTGAGCAAATGGCGAAAATGCACTCGGACGAAACACTCGATGTTTTGACCGGTCTCGGCAACGGATATGATTTGTCGGTTTCGGGAGATAAACCTTTACTGCTCGGCGGCGGCGTAGGCGTACCTCCGCTTTATATGCTTGCCAAAAAGCTTCGTGAACAGGGTAAGGAAGTTTCAGTCGTGCTTGGCTTTAATACCAAAAGCGAGGTTTTCTGCGAGGACGATTTCAGGAAACTCGGTTGCAATGTCACCGTAACCACTGCCGATGGCAGTTATGGCCAAAAAGGCTTTGTGACCGATGCTTACCCCAATGAGTATTCATACTTCTACACCTGTGGCCCCGAGCCGATGCTCAAAGCCGTTTATAAAACCGCTTTGACGGACGGTGAGATGAGCTTTGAGGAGCGAATGGGTTGCGGCTTCGGTGCCTGCATGGGTTGCTCGTGCAAGACGATAACAGGCTATAAGCGGATTTGCAAGGACGGGCCTGTGATGAAGAAGGGGGAGATATTATGGGAAGACTGACGGTTGACCTTTGCGGAATAAAGCTTGACAATCCGATAATACCCGCCTCGGGAACTTTCGGTTTTGGTTATGAATTCGCAGAGCTTTACGATATAAACTGCCTGGGAACTTTTTCGTTCAAGGGTACAACGAGGGATGCCCGTTTCGGCAATCCTACACCGAGAATCGCCGAGTGCACCGCAGGAATGATTAACGCCGTCGGACTTCAAAATCCCGGTGTTGAAAAGGTTATTTCAGAGGAGCTGCCAAAGCTCAAAAAATGCTTTAATAAAAAGGTTATGGCAAATGTCAGCGGCTTTTCTGTTGAGGATTATGCCTATACCTGCGAACTGCTCGACAAAGAAGAGCAGGTCGGTTGGCTTGAAGTTAATGTAAGCTGTCCGAATGTTCACGGCGGCGGTATGAGCTTCGGAACAAGTTCCGAAGCGGCGGCACAAGTGGTGCGTGCGGTGAAAAAAGTTACGCATAAGCCTGTCATAATCAAGCTTTCGCCCAATGTTACCGATATAGTTTCAATTGCAAAGGCGTGCGAAGATGCCGGTGCAGACGGAATCAGTCTTATCAACACGCTTTTGGGTATGCGTATCGACCTTAAAACCAAAAAGCCTGTCATAGCCAACACAATGGGCGGTTTTTCCGGCCCTGCGATATTCCCCGTGGCAGTCAGAATGGTTTATCAGGTTGCAAATGCCGTAAAAGTCCCGGTTATCGGTATGGGCGGCGTGTCGTGTGCCGAGGATGTTTTGGAAATGATGCTTGCAGGTGCAACTGCGGTCGAGGTCGGTGCTGCCAACCTTGTTGACCCCTACGCCTGTCGCAATATCATAAATAATCTTGAGCCTGCTATGGATAAGTACGGTATCAAAAACTTGACAGATATTATAGGAGGAGTTAAATAATGGGTAAGGATGTTATAATCGCCTGCGATTTTTCAAGTGCGGAGAAAACTTTTGAGTTTCTCGATATGTTTACAGAAAGAAAGCCTTTCGTTAAAATCGGTATGGAGCTTTTCTATGCCGAAGGCCCTTCAATAGTCAAGGAAATTAAGCGTAGAGGACACAAGATATTCCTCGACTTAAAGCTTCATGATATTCCGAACACAGTCAAAAAGGCCATGTCCGTGCTTTCAAACCTTGATGTTGATATATGCAACCTTCACGCAGGCGGAACAGTCGCTATGATGGAGGCGGCACTTGAGGGCTTGACCCGTGCGGACGGCACAAGACCGCTGCTTATCGCCGTTACTCAGCTTACTTCGACCAATCAGGAGAGCATGGAGCAGGATTTGCTCATCAAAGAGCCGATAGAAGAGGTTGTCATGCACTATGCTCTCAACGCAAAGAAAGCAGGACTTGACGGAGTTGTTTGTTCGCCCCGTGAGGCAGGCAAGGTTCACGAAGTCTGCGGCGGTGATTTCCTGACTGTTACCCCCGGCGTCCGTTTTGCCGACGGTGATGTGGGCGACCAGAAGCGTGTTATGACCCCCGAGCAGGCCAGAGAGATAGGCTCCGACTACATCGTTGTCGGTAGACCCATAACTGCGGCTGCCGACCCGGTAGCGGCTTATGAACGCTGTGTAAGAGAATTTTGTGATTGAGGAGAATGAAAATGGAGAGCTATAAGAGAGAATTTATTCAGTTTTTAGAGAGTGCCGGAGTTTTGAAGTTCGGCGATTTCACTGCCAAGAGCGGCAGAAAGATTCCTTATTTCATAAACGCCGGAGACATTAAGACCGGTGACCAGATTTCAAAGCTCGGCGAGTTTTACGCCAAGGCATATTTTGAAAAGCTCGGCAACAAAAAGACCGTACTCTACGGCCCTGCCTATAAGGGTATCCCGATAGCCGTATCCGTTGCCTGTGCGCTTTCAAAGGATGGACTCGATGTGCCGTTTTTCTTTAACCGAAAAGAGGAAAAAGATCACGGAGAGGGCGGCGTTTTTGTCGGCTACAAACCGCAAAGCGGCGAAGAGGTAGTCATAGTCGAGGATGTTATAACCGCAGGTACGGCTATAAGAGAGAGTATGTCCATACTTTCCTCGCTTGACGGAGTAAAGGTTTCGGCTGTTTTTGTTATGGTTGACCGCAAGGAAAAGGGTCAGACCGAAAAATCCGCAATGGCAGAGGTCGGCGAGGAATTCGGTTTCCCGGTGTACTCCGTTGTCGATGTTTATGATATTATCGAGTACCTCGAGGAAGACCCGGCAAACGCCGAAAATGTCGAGAGAATCAAAAACTATCTTGCGGTAAACGGTGCAAAAGAATAAGCCTAAGGGGGGCACTTTCGTGAAAAGCGTTATAGATATTTTAGACCTGTCTGTAGAAGAATTGGACGAGCTTATCAACACAGCTCTCGATATAATTGATGAGCCGCAGAAATATGCACATATCTGCGACGGCAAAAAACTTGCCACACTGTTTTTTGAGCCCTCGACCAGAACACGCCTGAGCTTTGAGGCGGCGATGTATGAACTGGGCGGCAATGTGCTCGGCTTTTCCGAGGCGAAAAGTTCTTCTGCATCAAAGGGCGAGAGCGTAGCCGACACAATCAAAGTGGTGAGCTGCTATGCGGATATTATTGCCATGCGTCACCCGAAAGAGGGCGCGGCACTTGTGGCGGCGAACAATGCTACCGTTCCTGTTATAAACGCAGGTGACGGCGGCCATTGCCATCCGACTCAGACCCTTGCGGACCTGTTGACAATAAAGCGTGAAAAGGGCAGACTCGATAATCTGACTATCGGCTTTTGCGGCGACCTGAAGTTCGGCAGAACGGTTCACTCTCTCATAAACGCCATGAGCCGATATGATAACATCAAATTTGTGCTCATCTCACCCGACGAGCTGAAAATTCCGAGCTATGTCAAAAAAGGCGTGATTGTCAAAAAGGGTATTCCCTATGTTCAGACTACCGACCTTGAAGCGGCTCTGCCGGAACTTGATGTGCTCTATATGACGAGAGTTCAGCGTGAACGTTTCTTCAACGAGGAGGATTACCTCAGACTTAAAGACAGCTACATTTTAACTCCCGATAAGCTCAAAAATGCCAAGGAAAGCCTGTCGATACTTCATCCGCTGCCGAGAGTTAACGAGATAAGCGTTGCGATAGACTCCGACCCGAGAGCCTGCTATTTTAAACAGGTGTTAAACGGAAAATATATGCGAATGGCACTGATTTTGAAGCTGTTAAAGGAGGCAGGCACAATATGAATATAGATTCGATTGTAAACGGTGTCGTCATAGACCACATCACAGCAGGCAGCGGTATGAGACTTTATGAACTGCTCAATCTCGATTCGCTCGATGCCTCCGTTGCGATAATCAAGAATGTTTCGAGCAAGAAAATGGGGAAGAAAGATATTATCAAAATCGATGCGGATATTCCCGTGGATTTTGATGTTATCGGTTATGTCAATCCCAATGCTACGGTAAACATTATCAAAAACGGCGTACTTGTTGAAAAGCGCAGTATTGATATGCCGCAGATGCTCACCAATGTCATCAGGTGCAAAAATCCCCGTTGTATAACTTCGTGCGAGCAGGAGCTTGACCATATATTCAAGCTCAGCGATGAGGAAGGCAAGGTTTATCGCTGCATTTATTGTGAAACAAAGGCTTAACGTTATCTTTTAACGCTCGTTTTGCCTTGACATCAATCGGACGAAATGTTATACTTTTAACTGTACTTAGCGTACCTTTCATTGCGACTGACGGAATTAGTGGAGCACCACAAAGGAGCAATGACTGTATATTTTAGCCGACCGTCTGGGCACACTTGAGCTTATCAGTCCAAGTGCGCCCTTTTGTATTTTCAGGAGGTGGAGTTTAGTGAAAAAAGTAGGAATTATTATGGGCTCCGACAGTGACTTGCCCATAATAAAAAAAGCTACGGACACATTGAAGACACTCGAGATACCGTTTGAGGTGCATATCTATTCGGCTCACCGCACTCCGGTAGAGGCAAGGGATTTTGCACTCAACGCCAGAAAGAACGGTTTCGGGGTTCTGATTGCCGCCGCAGGCATGGCGGCGCACCTCGCAGGAGCGATAGCCGCAAACACAACCTTGCCCGTTATCGGTATTCCCTGCAAGTCGTCGAATCTCGACGGTATGGATGCACTGCTTTCAACCGTTCAGATGCCCACCGGTATACCGGTTGCAACAGTTGCGATAAACGGCGGTGCAAATGCCGCACTTCTTGCCGCACAGATAATTGCGGTTGAGGATGGCGAGCTTGCCGCAAAGCTTGACAAAAAGCGTGCGGACGATGCCGCAAAGGTACTTGAAAAAGACAGTAATATAGCAGCAATGCTTTAATTTTTAAATTAAAATCAAAGGGGTAATTTATCATGGAAAAGAAGCTTGTTTACACTGGAAAGACCAAGAATGTTTATTCACTTGAGAATGGCAACTGCCTGCTGAAGTTCAAGGATGACT